>DATGWU010000208.1:0-23771 GCA_035299345.1 Rhizobium sp. | reverse complement strand
CGCGAGGTCGGCCGCCTCTTCCGGCGTCTGGAAGAGCGGGCCGGCGACGACGTCGAAACCGATGTCGCCGAAGGCCGACGCGATCACCTTGGCGCCGCGGTCGTGGCCGTCCTGGCCGAGCTTGGCGACGAGGATGCGGGGTGCCGCGCCCTTGACGTCGCGGTAGTGCTTCAGGCGATCGGATAGTGTCGCCAGTTCCGGATCGCCTTCGTAGGCCTTGCCGTAGATGTTGCGGACGACCTTCGGCACGGCGGTATGGTCGCCGAAGACCTTGCGCATGGCGTCGGAGATTTCCCCGATGCTCGCCCGTGCGCGGGCGGCCTCGACGGCGGCCTCGAGCAGGTTGCCTTTGCCGTTTTCGGCAACGGCGGCGAGCCGCGCAAGGGCTGCCTCGACCGCCTTCGGGTCGCGCTGGCGCCGGATCTGTTCTAGCCGCCTGATCTGGGCGGCGCGCACGGCGGAGTTGTCGATCTCCAGGATGTCGATCGGCTGCTCGTCGTTCAGGCGGAACTTGTTGACGCCGACGATCACCTCTTCACCCTTGTCGACCGCCGCCTGACGGCGGGTCGCGGCTTCCTCGATCAGCTTCTTCGGCAGGCCGGCGTCGACGGCCCTGGTCATGCCGCCCATCGCCTCGACCTCCTCGATCAGCGCCCAGGCCTTGTCGGCGAGTTCCTTGGTCAGGCTCTCGACGTAGTAGGAGCCGGCGAGCGGATCGACCACCTTGGTGACCCCCGTCTCATGCTGGAGGATCAGCTGGGTGTTGCGGGCGATGCGGGCGGAAAAGTCGGTCGGCAAGGCGATCGCCTCGTCGAGCGCGTTGGTGTGCAGCGACTGGGTGCCGCCGAGCGCTGCCGACAGCGCCTCGTAGGCGGTGCGGATAACGTTGTTGTAGGGGTCCTGTTCCTGCAGCGACACGCCCGAGGTCTGACAGTGGGTGCGCAGCATCAGCGACGACTGCTTCTTCGGCTCGAACTCCTGCATGATGCGGGTCCACAAGAAGCGCGCGGCGCGCAGCTTCGCCGCCTCCATGAAGAAGTTCATGCCGATCGCGAAGAAGAAGGACAGGCGGCCGGCGAAATCATCGACGTTCAGGCCCTTCTTCAGGGCGGCGCGAACATATTCGCGGCCATCGGCGAGCGTGAAGGCGAGTTCCTGCACCAGCGTCGCCCCGGCCTCCTGCATGTGGTAGCCGGAGATCGAGATGGAGTTGAACTTCGGCATCTCCTTCGCCGTGTATTCGATGATGTCGGCGATGATCCGCATCGAGGGTTCCGGCGGATAGATGTAGGTGTTGCGGACCATGAACTCCTTGAGGATGTCGTTCTGGATGGTCCCGGACAGCTGCGCCCGCGGCACGCCCTGTTCCTCGCCGGCGACGATGAAGTTTGCGAGGATCGGGATCACCGCTCCGTTCATGGTCATCGAAACGGAGATCTTTTCGAGCGGGATGCCATCGAAGAGGATCTTCATGTCCTCGACCGAGTCGATCGCCACGCCCGCCTTGCCGACATCGCCGACGACGCGCGGATGGTCGCTGTCATAGCCGCGATGGGTGGCGAGGTCGAAGGCGACGGAAACGCCCTGCTGGCCGGCGGCAAGATTGCGGCGGTAGAAGGCGTTCGATTCCTCCGCCGTGGAGAAGCCCGCATACTGGCGGATCGTCCAGGGTCGCCCGGCATACATGGTGGCGCGCGGTCCGCGGACGAAGGGGGCAAACCCCGGCAGGCTGTCGAGATGGTCCATGCCTTCGAGGTCTTCGGCCGTATAGAGCGGCTTGACGTCAATGCCTTCCGGCGTGTGCCAGGTGAGGCTTTCGGCCGAGCGCTTCAGCTCCTTTTCGGCCAGCGCTTCCCAGTCCTTGATGGTCTTCTCGGTCATCCGGTCATCTCCCTGCTTCGTGCGGACTGCATGTCGACGCGTCTCGCCTGTTTAGTGGCGTCAGCCCCTCTGTCGGCACAGCCGGCAGAGGGGTACCCCGACCGCTAACATTGCCTGCGTCCTCATCCCTCGAATTCCATGATCAGTTCGTCAACGGCGAGGCTCTGGCCGGCCTTGGCGGCGATGCGTTTGACCACCCCCCGCCTTTCCGCCTTCAGCACGTTTTCCATCTTCATCGCCTCGACGGTTGCGAGGGCCTGGCCGGCCTCGACCTGATCGCCTTCCTTGACCGCCACCGAAGTGATCACGCCCGGCATCGGGCAGAGCAGCATCTTCGAGGTGTCCGGGGGCAGCTTTTCCGGCATCAGCTTGGCAAGCTCGGCGACGCGCGGGGAACGCACGCGGGCGATGACGTCCATGCCGCGCCAGCGCAGCCGGATGCCGGCGCCGGCTAGGCCGATCTTGACGCCGATGGTCACCCCGTCGACATGGAAGCGGGCATGGAATTGTCCCGGAACCCATCCGCCGGTGATCGACGATACGGTGCCGTCGGTGAAGCGGGCGAAGGTGCCGTCGGCGGAGGTCTCCACCATCAGCGGATATTCGTGCCCGGCGAGCGTCACCACCCAGTCACGGCCGACGATGCGGCGGTGATTGCCGATGGTGCCGGAAATCTGTACCGCGCGATCCTGCAGAATCTGGTTGATGAAGCCGGCGATGACCGCGAGCTTGCGGGCCGAATCCAAATCCGGCGCCACGCCGGAAAAGCCTTCCGGGAATTCCTCGGCGATGAAGGCTGTGGTGAGCCGTCCCTCGCGGAAGCGCTCATGCTCCATCACGGCGGAGAGGAAGGGAAGGTTATGGCCGATGCCTTCGACCTCGAAATCGTCGAGCGCCGCGCTCATCGCGTCGACCGCCTCGAGGCGGCTCGGCGCCCAGGTGCAGAGCTTGGCGATCATCGGGTCGTAATACATCGAGATCTCGCCGCCCTCGTAGACGCCGGTATCGTTGCGGATGATGGTGCCGTCGTCCTGGCGGCCTTCGACCGGCGGACGGTAGCGGGTGAGCCGCCCGATCGAGGGCAGGAAGTTGCGGTACGGGTCTTCCGCATAGAGGCGGCTTTCGATCGCCCAGCCGTTGAGCTTCACGTCCTCCTGGCCGAAGGAAAGCTTCTCGCCCGAGGCGACGCGGATCATCTGCTCGACGAGATCGAGGCCGGTCACCAGTTCGGTCACCGGGTGTTCGACCTGCAGGCGGGTGTTCATCTCGAGGAAGTAGAACTTGTTCTCCTTGCCGTCGACGATGAACTCCACCGTGCCGGCGGAGTGGTAGCCGACCGCCTTTGCGAGTGCGACGGCCTGCTCGCCCATCGCCTTGCGCGTCGCGGCGTCGAGGAACGGAGAGGGGGCCTCCTCGATGACCTTCTGGTTGCGCCGCTGGATCGAGCATTCGCGCTCGCCGAGATAGAGCACGTTGCCGTGCTTGTCGCCGAGCACCTGGATTTCGATGTGGCGGGGCTCGGTGACGAACTTCTCGATGAAGATGCGATCGTCGCCGAAGGAATTCCTCGCCTCGTTGCGCGACGACTGAAAGCCTTCGCGGGCTTCTTCCGCGTTCCATGCGATGCGCATGCCCTTGCCGCCGCCGCCGGCCGACGCCTTGATCATCACCGGATAGCCGATCTCGCCCGAAATTTTCACCGCTTCGTCGGCGTCCTCGATCAGGCCCATATGGCCCGGAACGGTGGAGACGCCTGCTTCGGCCGCGAGCTTCTTCGAGGTGATCTTGTCGCCCATCGCCTGGATTGCGCCGACCGGCGGGCCGACGAAGGTTACGCCCTCATTGGCGAGCGCATCGGCGAAGACGGCGTTTTCCGAGAGGAAGCCGTAGCCCGGATGGACGGCGTCGGCGCCCGACTTGCGGATCGCCTCGAGGATGTTCTCGATGACGATGTAGGACTGGTTCGACGGCGCCGGGCCGATATGGATCGCCTCGTCGGCCATCTTCACGTGCAGTGCGTCGCGGTCGGCGTCGGAATAGACGGCGACGGTGGCGATGCCCATCTTCTTCGCCGTCTTGATCACACGGCAGGCGATTTCACCACGGTTGGCGATCAGCAGTTTCTTGATTGTCACCGTCACACCTCGAATACGTCTTCAAAAGATTCCGGAAAGTTCTGCCGGCCGACCCTCTCGTCGATCACCAGCATGGCTTCGTAGGAAAGCGGGTCGAAATTCCTGTCCGCCGCGACGACTTCGCGGCCGAAAAGAAGGCTGAGCCGGGCGGCATCCAGGTTGCCGCGTTCGAACGGCTCCGGTCCGAAATAATGCCAGAGGGCATGCAGGAAGGCCGCGTCGATGCGGTGCTCCTTGGTGCCGGGCCTCGCCTTGCGCGGCAGCGCCTTCAGCGGGGTTACGCCCCTGGGGTTGGCGCGCCGGATGGTGAACTGCACGCCGGTTCCCGGCATGCCGGACGGAAACCCCTTGTGCTTGGTCATGTCGGGAAGGTCGGCCATCAGCGTTCTCCCCTCACAACGGGATCGTGTCGTGCTTCCTCCAGCGGGTCTCCACCTGCTTGTTGCGAAGCGAGGCGAAGGCGCGGGCGATGCGGCGGCGGGAGGAGTGCGGCATGATCACCTCGTCGATGAAGCCGCGTTCGGCGGCGACGAAGGGATTGGCGAAGCGTTCCTCGTATTCCTTCGTGCGTGCGGCGATCTTGTCGGCGTCACCGAGCTCGGATCGGTAGAGGATTTCGGTCGCGCCCTTGGCACCCATGACGGCGATCTCGGCGGTCGGCCAGGCATAGTTGATGTCGGCGCCGATGTGCTTGGAGGCCATGACGTCGTAGGCACCGCCATAGGCCTTGCGGGTGATCAGCGTCACCATCGGCACGGTCGCCTGGCTGTAGGCGAAGAGGAGCTTGGCGCCGTGCTTGATGACGCCGCCGTATTCCTGGGACGTGCCCGGCAGGAAGCCGGGAACGTCGACCAGCGTCAGGATCGGGATCGAGAAGGCATCGCAGAAGCGCACGAAGCGGGCGGCCTTGCGCGACGAGTCGATGTCGAGGCAGCCGGCGAGCACCATCGGCTGGTTGGCAACGACACCGACCGTCTGGCCTTCCATGCGAATGAAGCCGGTGACGATGTTCTTGGCGAAGGCTTCCTGGATCTCGAAGAAATCGCCCTCGTCGGCGAGCGCGTAGATCAGCTCCTTCATGTCGTAGGGCTTGTTCGACGAATCCGGGATCAGCGTGTCGAGGCGATTTTCGATGCGGGCCGGGTCGTCGTGGAACGGCCGGACCGGCGGCTTTTCGCGATTGTTCAAGGGCAGGAAGTCGAACAGCAGGCGAACCTGTTCCAGGGCCTCGATGTCGTTCTCGTAGGCGCCGTCGGCGACCGAAGATTTCGTCGTGTGGGTGCGTGCGCCGCCGAGTTCTTCGGCGGTGACGATCTCGTTGGTGACGGTCTTCACGACGTCCGGGCCGGTGACGAACATGTAGGAGCTATCCCGGACCATGAAGATGAAATCGGTCATCGCCGGCGAATAGACCGCGCCGCCGGCGCAGGGGCCCATGATGACGGAAATCTGCGGGATGATGCCGGAGGCATCGACATTGCGCTTGAAGACGTCGGCATAGCCGGCGAGCGAGGCGACGCCTTCCTGGATACGGGCACCGCCCGAATCATTCAGGCCGATCACGGGTGCGCCGTTCTTCACGGCCATGTCCATGATCTTGCAGATCTTCTGGGCGTGGGTCTCCGACAGCGAGCCGCCGAGCACGGTGAAGTCCTGCGAAAAGACGTAGACCTGGCGGCCGTTGATCGTGCCCCAGCCGGTGACGACGCCGTCGCCGGCGATCTTCTGCTCCGGCATGCCGAAGTCCGTGCAGCGGTGGGTGACGTACATGTCGTATTCTTCGAAGGAGCCCTCATCGAGAAGGACCTCGATGCGTTCGCGCGCCGTCAGCTTGCCCTTGGCGTGCTGGGCGTCGATGCGCCGCTGTCCGCCGCCCATATGGGCTTCGGCGCGCCGGGCTTCGAGCTGGTCCAATATCAATCGCATGCTTCCTCCCGATGGTCTTCAAGGCCTGCAGTCCAAGTAGTGCCCTTAAACATAGCGTCCGGCAAAGAAAATGGTTGAACAGGCGCAGTTGCGGATTTATAAATTTGCAAATAGCGAAATGCGAAATTGCAAAATGGCAATCGGAAAACTCTTCATCGGCCGCAAGGTACGCGAACTGCGCCAGGCGAGCCATGCCACGCAGGCCCAGTTTGCCGACAAGATCGGCATTTCGACAAGCTACCTGAACCAGATCGAGAACAACCAGCGGCCGATCTCGGCCGCCGTCCTTCTGGCCTTGGCGGAAAAGTTCGGCATCGACATCGCCGAGCTTTCGTCGGGGCAGAACGACCGCCTGCTCTCGGCGTTGACCGAAGCGCTGTCGGACCCGCTCTTCGAACAGTATTCGCCGAGCCTGCAGGAGCTGAAGCTGGTGACGCAGAACGCGCCCGGCATCGCCCATGCGCTGATTGACTGCCATCAGGCTTATCGGCGCAACAGCGAGCAGCTCGCAAGCTATGACGACCGTTTCGGCGGTGCGGCGCCCAACGAGACGACCTCCTATGACGAGGTGCGCGACTTCTTCCACTTCGTCGACAACTATATCCACGAGCTCGACGTCGAGGCGGAGAACCTCGCCGCGGAGCTCAAGCTCGGGGAGGGGGACAACCACGCCGCACTTTCGGCCAGCCTCGACCGGCGCTACGGCGTGCGTGTCGTGCGCGGCGAGGCCGGCGACGAGGCCATCCGGCGCTTCGACCCGGCAAGCCGTATCCTGACGATCAGTCGCTATGCGGCGGCACCGACGCGCGATTTCCAGCTTGCTGTTCAGATCGCCCAGATGCATGCCGCGCCGAAGATCGAGCAGGTGCTGAAACAGGCCGGTTTCCGCACCGAAGAGGCAGTCGAGATCTGCCGCCTCGGGCTCGAGAATTATTTCGCCGGTGCGCTGGTGCTGCCCTACCGCATCTTCCAGCAGGCGGCACGGGATCTGCGCCACGACGTCGAGCTTCTGGCGGCCCGTTTCGGCGCCTCGCTCGAGCAGGTCTGCCATCGGCTGTCGACGTTACAGCGTCCGGGGCAGAAGGGTGTGCCGATCTTCTTCGCCCGTATCGACCGGGCCGGCAACATCACCAAGCGGCACAGCGCTGCCCGCCTGCAGTTCGCCCGTTTCGGCGCCGCATGTCCGCTCTGGAACGCGCATCAGGCCTTCGAGATGCCGGGCCGGATCATCCGGCAGCTCGCCGAGACACCGGACGGCGTGCGCTATCTCTGCGTGGCGACACAGGTGAACAAGGGATCGGTCGGCTTCCGGGCTTCACAGCCGAGCTACGCGCTGGCGCTCGGCTGCGAAATCTCCTACGCCGACGCCTTCGTCTATGCCGACGGCCTCGACCTCAACAATCGTGCCGCCTACGATCCGATCGGCATCTCCTGCCGCATCTGCGAGCGGACGAAATGTACGAGCCGGGCGGTGCCGCCTCTCAAACGCAAACTCGTCGTCGACCATCGCTTGAGAAACGCGGTCCCTTACGAAATCGAGTGATCTCGACGCTGCGACCATGGACGCGATCATCGCCCGCGTCATCAGCGCTACTGATCCGGCGCCGGACGGGTGATTTCGCAATCATGTCGGCACGCTGTCCTTCGTGAGGCGACGGCATAGCCTCCGGTGGGTGGCACGAACTCACGTCTCCAACTCCTCCACCATCAGATCGATGAACTGCCTGACCCGGGGTTCGAGCAGGCGTTTGTCGGGATAGAGTGCTATGATCGGCACATCGCCAGAACCATGCGTGGGAAGGATCGGGCGCAAGTGTCCGGCGGCGATGTCCTCGGCGATCAGGAAATCGGGAAGGAAAGCGATGCCGATCCCGGCGCGTGCGGCATCGAGAAGCGCTTCCCCGCTGTCGAGCCGCAACCGGCTGCGTCCCTGCGCCTTGATAGAGCCGCCATGTTCTCCCGGAAAGCGCCAGGCCTGGCGCTGGTTGCGGCTGCTGAAGACGAGGCAGTCATGAGAGGCCAGATCATCGAGATTTGCCGGCTCTCCCCGCTCGGCGACGTAGGAGGGTGAAGCGCAGAGCATGGCGCGGCAGCGGGCGACGATGCGGGAGACCAGGCGCGAATCCGATGTGGTGACGCCGATCCGAACCGCCAGGTCGAAGCCTTCCTCGACGATGTCGGCGACCCGGTCGGTGAAGCTCACCTCGACCTGGACGTCGGGCCAGACCTTCAGATACTTCCCGATGATTGGAAGAAGCACATGCCGGCCATAGGCATCGGGTACGGTCAGCCGCAGCATGCCGCGCGGCACCCCGCTCTTTCCCGCCACGCTGGCCTCCGCTTCGTCGACCGAGGCGAGGATCTGCAATCCGCGTTCGTAGAGAACCCGGCCTTCGCCGGTCAGGCTCAGCGTGCGGGTCGTGCGATTGAGGAGACGCGCGCCGAGCCGCTCCTCGAGGCGCATGACGGCCTTGCCCGCCGCCGAGCGCGAGAGACCCATCGCCTTGCCGCCGGCGATGAAGCTGCCGGCGTCGACCACAGCCATGAACACCTGGATGTCGTTCAGATTGGCACGCAGCATCAAGTCACTCCGGTCGTTCGTTTCTGTGTCGACGCCCATTCGCCAATCAACCGGCTATAGCGGCGGAGCTTCGCGGCACTTCAGAACCGGGAAGCGGAATGACGACAGGAAGGAAGAGACATGGCACAAACACTTCACCGTTTGAACCCGCCGACCCTGCCCGATGCGGGTGCGCTCGGCTATTCGCAGATCAGCGTCATGGAGCCGGGCAGACTTGCCTTCATTTCCGGCCAGGTCGCTTGGCAGGCGGGCGGCGGACCGGTGCCGGTGGACCTCGGCGAGCAGGCGCGGCTTGTCTGCACGAACGCCAAGGCGGCGCTCGATGCTGTCGGTGCGGCGCCGCAGGACATCGTGATGGTGCGCGTCTACATGACCGATCTGACGCCCGAGCGCGTCGGCGTGGCCATGGCGCATCTCACCGCCTTCTTCGATGGCGCGCAGCCGAGTCTCACGGGCATCGGGGTTGCCGCCCTTGCCGGACCTGAGCTGCAGATGGAGATGGAAATGATCGTCCGGCTGCCCGACTGACAGAAGGGGTCGGCACCGCCGCAGCCGCAAGGCGGGACGGAGCGGGCAATGCCCGCCCCGCCGAGAAGGTTCACCCGAACAGCGGCTCGGGATGCGGCCGGAAGAAGGCATCGACGATCGCCGGGCCGACGGCGTCCAGCGTGGCCGGCGACCATTTCGGGTTCCGGTCCTTGTCGATGATGGCGGCGCGGATGCCTTCGTAGAAATCGGGCGTGCGGAGGATCTGGTCGGTCGCGGCGAATTCGCGTTCGAGGCAGGTTTCGAGATCGGGCGACGACCGGCCCTTGCGCAGGAGCGCCAGCGTCACCTTGAGGCTCGTCGGCGAGCGGGTCAGCATGGTGGCGCGCGCCTTGGTCGCGAACTCGCTCGTTTCCGCGCTGAGAGCTTCGAGAATCTCCTCGATGCTGTCGAAGGCGAAGCAGCGGTCGATCAGGTTGCGGTGTTCAGCGAAGGCAAGCGCCGTCGCCGGCCTCGCTGCTTCGGCGATGACGGCTGCCACATCGTTGTGCCCGGCGGCGGCGGGAAGGGAAGCGAGCGCCTCGGCGATTTCGGAAACCTGCGACGTATCGACCAGCCAGTCCGCGAAGCCTGCGGCGATCGCATCGGTGGCGCCGACCGGTTCGCCGGTGAGGCCCATATACGTGCCGAGTTCGCCGGGAGCCTGCGAGAGGAGCCAGGTCGCTCCGACGTCGGGGAAGAAGCCGATACCGGTTTCCGGCATGGCGAGGCGTGCCGTCTCGGTGGCGATCCGGTGGCTCGCATGGCCGGAAAGCCCGACGCCGCCGCCCATGGTGATGCCCTCGATCAGCACGACATAAGGCTTCGGGTAGGAGCCGATCCGCGCGTTGAGACGGTACTCCTCGCGCCAGAAGGTCGCCGGCTCTGGGCTCCCTGCCTTGCCGCCTTCGTAGAGCATCTTGATGTCGCCGCCGGCACAGAAGCCGCGCTCGCCTTCACCCGTCACCATCACGGCGGCGATCGTCGGGTCGCGCTCGAAATCGTCGAGGGCGGCGTCGATGGCGCGGACCATGCCGAGCGACAGGCTGTTGATGATCCGCGGCCGGTTGAGGCTGATCAGCCCGAGCGTGCCCGACCGGCCGGACAGGACCTCTTCACCGGCTGTGGCGACATCAAAGAACTTCATTCAATGCTCCTCCTCGTCCTGCCTCTTTCGCGCCGTTGCTCCACCCGCGGCGCTCCGCTCATAGCATATGGCCGGGGGTATGGCCTCCCTGCCTTTGGTCGGGTTTCGTTCAGCCGACGACATTGCGTGGCGTTCCCCGCTGGAAAAGCTCGACGTTCTCGACGAGCTGGTCGGCGAGGGCCTGGATGGCCTGCCGGCTCGCCCAGGCGACGTGCGGCGTCAGGATGACGTTGGGCCGGCCGGTGATCCGCATCATTGGACTGTCGAGGGCCGGCGGCTCGCCGTCGGTCACGTCAAAGCCGGCGCCGGCGATCTGCCCCGCATCGAGCGCAGCCGCCAGCGCCTGTTCGTCGACGAGGCCGCCACGGCCGGTGTTGATAAGGATCGGCTTGCGCTCCATCAGCGCGAATTCGCGTGCGGCGATGATCCCGCGCGTTTCGGCGTTCAGCGGGCAATGGAGTGTGACGACGTCGCTTCGGCGCATCACCTCGTCGAAGGCGGTGCGCCCGGCCGGCGGCACGCCGGCGCCCTTGCGGTCGGCGACCAGCACCGTCATGCCGAAGGCCTCGGCGATGCGGGCGACGGAGCGGCCGAGCGCGCCGTGGCCGACGATCCCGAGCGTCGAGCCGGAAAGATCGGAGATCGGGTGATCGAAGAAGCAGAATTGCCGTGCTTCCTGCCAGCGGCCGTCGATCACCGACTGCCGATAGGGCACGATGCTGCGTCTCAGCGCCAGCATCAGCGCGAAGGTATGCTCGGGAACCGTGTTCGTCGCGTAGTCGCGGATGTTGCAGACGGTGATGCCGGCCTTGCGGCAGGCGGCGAGATCGACGCAGTCCGTGCCCGTCGCGGCCACTGCGATCAGCTTCAGCCGCGTCGCGCCGGCGATCGCATCGGCGCGGATCGGCGCCTTGTTGGTGATGACGATGTCGGCATCGGCGATCCGGCTCAAGACCTCTTCAGGGGTGCTGCGACCGTAGAGCACCAGGTCATGCGCAAACTCGGGTTCGCGAAGCGTCGTTTCCGGCGAGAGCGTGTCGCGGTCGAGAAAGACGATTCTGGTCATGGGCGGACATTCCTCACGCTTCGCGGTCGTGGTGAGGGTCGTAGCCGATGCTCCGGAGACAGACAATAGCAGTGCTCGCGGGCGGTCCCACCCGCAAACGAGAAAGGCCCGGCACGATGTGCCGGGCCCTCGGGACAGGGGAAGCAGATGGTCAGTGGCGGTGCAGCCAGGCGTCGATCTCGCGATCGGCCTCTTCCTGGGTCTTGCCGTAGGCTTCCTGGATCTTGCCGGCAAGCTGCTTGCGGTTTCCCTTGATGACGTCGAGGTCATCGCCGGTGAGCTTGCCCCACTGGGCCTGGGCCTTGCCCTTGAACTGCTCCCAGTTACCTTCGACCTGATTCCAGTTCATGTCAGCATCCTCTCGTTGGTTGGACAAAGAGGCTTGCGGCCTCGGGTGGGACAACGCCTGCAGGACAAGGGAAGTTCCGTTGGCGACGACCGGGGACGGGCGCATCTGCGACCATTGGTCGAGTTCGCCGCGTCTGGCCGGCGCCGCTTTGCAATTGCCTCTGCCGGAGCCGAAGCGTACAAGAACGACAGCGGGAACCGCCCCGCATCTCGTGCGTTTGTCGGCAGGACGATTGTTGAAGGAGACATGACATGGCTGCAGTCTCGATGACTGGCAAAGCAGGCGAAAAGGTGCAGGAGGAAGCCGTCGGCAACACCGATGCGAACCTTCAGGACGTTCAGGCCGAACTCGACAATCTGCGCCGCGACATTGCAGCGCTGACGCAGGCGATCACCTCCCTCGGCAGCACCAAGCTCCAGGAGGCCGGCGCACGTGCGACCGAAATGGGCGCGGAAATGGCGGGTGCCTCGGCGGCGGCCTACCAGTCAGCCCGCGACGGCCTTCGTTCGGCCGAGCAGGACCTCGAGACCCGCATCCGCAACAATCCCTTGCAGGCGGTCGGGATCGCTGCCGGCATCGGGTTCCTTGCCGCGTTGCTGACACGGCGCTGAGCCCATGAATCTCATTGCAGAAGTTCTGGCCAGCCTCGCGCTGCGACGTGCGCGCCCGGTGGTGGAAGGTGTCAAGCGCAATACGATCGCGGCCGTTCTGCTGATCGTGCTGTTCGTGACCGCCTATGTGGCGCTCGTCGTGGCGCTTGCCTTGTACGTTGCGGAGACGGCGGGGCCGGTCATGGCGGCCCTGACCGTGGCGCTGACCGCAATCGCCCTGGCGCTGGTGGTCATCGCGGTGATGATGGTCCTGAACCATCAGGCCCGTAAGGTGGCGCTGATGCGCCAGCAAATGGCCGCGGCGGCGAGTGACCCGCTCACCACGGGGCTGATTGCCGAGGTTCCGCTGATGATGCGGGAAAGTCCGATTGCCACCACGGCAATGATCGGGTGTCTTGTCTACGCGCTGGCGAAAGTCGGCGGAGTAGGTCGAAAGATCTGACAAGGCACGCCGGAAGATAACCGAAAAGGGACGCTACTTCTTGGTGCTGTTGCGCTCGGCGTCATCGAGCCGTTCGAGCAAATCCAAGAAATGCTTCGGTGTGCCTTCTTCGACGATACTGTCGTAGTATCCACGCAACTTTGACGCGATGAGGGTGTTTGAAAGCTCCCTTCCTGCATCGGACCGCTTCGGTCTTGCTTTGCGGTCTTTCATCTTCTCAGGTGCCATAAACCCCATTCACCCCGTTACAATATTAGGAATCCCCCAAGAACTGTACTAGCATAAAAAAAGTTCCGGGGCGTCGGAACTTTTTTGGTCCATCGGCCGTTGTCGCGGAAGTTTGCATTTACGAGTTCTACTGATGAAACTGACCAGGGCTCATCGCGCCCGACCCCTCAGGTGGGCCACTGCCGAAGTGCCGAGCTCAACGCGATCGTCGATCGGTGTGCGTTCGTCGCCCGCCGGCCGGTGGCCGGATCGGGGCGCTGTCGACGAAGGCCGTTCGCTGGTTTCCCGGGCCGGGCTGAACAGACGACCGACCCTGCGTGCCCCTCCACCCTGTTCCGGCCACTTCAGCCGACACTTCGACCCCGTCCATCAGTCCGCGAACCAGCGCTGAATGCGCCCGATTGGAGAAGCTGAATGTCCCTGACTGCCCGCGTAGCTGCCCATCTCCCCTATCTTCGGCGTTATGCCCGAGCCGTGACAGGCTCGCAGACATCCGGTGACGCCTATGTGGCGGCCGTGCTGGAAGCGCTGATCGCCGACATTTCGATGTTCCCCGAAAGCGGCGACGACCGCGTGTCGCTCTACAAACTCTTTGTTGCGCTGTTCGACACGACCTCGATCGAGATCCCTCCGATCTCCTCGCCCTTCGCCTGGGAGCGCCGCGCTGCCGCCAATCTCGCGGCCGTCCCGACCCGGGCGCGCCACGCCTTTCTGCTGACGACTGTCGAAGGTTTTTCGCGCGAACAGGCCGCAGACGTTCTCGGCGTCGAGGACGCCGAGCTGGATGCGCTGGTGAGCAAGGCCTCCGAGGAAATCTCGCGGCAAGTGGCGACCGAGATCATGATTATCGAGGACGAGCCGCTGATTGCGCTCGATATCGAGCAGATGGTCGAGGATCTCGGTCACCGGGTAACCGGCACGGCACGCACCCATACCGAGGCCGTCGAGCTTTTCCGGCGCACGAACCCGAAAATGGTCCTCGCCGACATACAGCTCGCCGACGGCAGTTCGGGTATCGACGCCGTCAACGACATCCTGAAGACAGACACGATTCCGGTGATCTTCATCACCGCCTTTCCTGAGAGGCTCCTGACGGGTGAGCGTCCGGAGCCCGCCTTCCTGGTTACGAAGCCCTTCAATCCGGACATGGTGAAGGCTCTGATCAGTCAGGCTCTTTTCTTTAATGAACAGGTGGCGGAGAAGGCCTAGTCCGGGCAGGCGACTGCCCGTGCGAGCCACCAAGCGACCTGAGAGGGCAGGTCCCGCATACGCGGGACCGCCGGCGTGTTTCGCGGAGTTGCACGGTGGTTCACAGACTGACTTGGTACGAGCCCCAGCGCGGTGACGAGTACCTGCGCGAGTTCTTCATTACCGGCCTGATGGATATCGGCGCGACGCTGATTTTGCAGGATGCCGAGGGTAAATATTCTTGCATAACCACCTTACCAATCCGCTTCAGGCTGGCGGGGAGCGAGCCGCCGACAGACCGGGGCCTGTTCGGCGAGGACATCGGCCGCCGGCTTGAAGACATGAAGGCGCGGCTCCAGCAGCCGGGAGATCATGCGGAGATGGAAATCGACGCGGGCGACGACACCTTCTTTGAATTCCGTTGCCGTATGATCACCATGGCGAACGGGCAGAACAACCTGATGACGGTCGTCATCGACCGGACGGAGGATCGCCGGCGGGAGCGGCTTCTTCGCGCACTGCTGCGCGAAGTGAGCCACCGGTCGAAGAACCTGCTGGCCATCATTCAGAGCATCGCCTCCCAGACGGCCCGCTATTCCGGCTCTCTCAACGCCTTTCTCGGCAAGTTCCGTGGTCGCCTGCACGCCCTCTCGCAGTCGCAGGACCTCATCACGGATTCGAGCTGGAGTGGCGCCTATTTCCGCGACCTGCTGCGACAGCAGATCGAGAAATACGTGCAGGACGGTGCCGCCGACCTCGTTCAGGTGACCGGGGAAAATGTTCTCCTGACGCCGAACGCGTCGCTGCACGTCGGTCTCGCCCTGCACGAACTCACGGTCAATGCCGTCAGCCACGGCGATTTTGTGGCGAGACGCCAGCGGATCGAAGTCAATTGCGAGCGTGTCCGCGAGGAGGGCAAGGACGCCGTGCGTATTACCTGGACCGAGCCGCTCGGGCCGACCGACGGCGAGGCTCCCGCCCGCTCCGCGCGTTTCGGCAGCACGGTCCTCGAAAGGGTGGTGCCGGCCTCGGTGAACGGCAGCGCGGTGCATGAGGTGCGGCCGGGCTCGGTCTATTACGAGCTCACATTCCCGCTCGACGTCGAGACTTAGAACTGCCCTGATATTTGTGCATTGCGGTGGAACTTTCCAACGCGGGCTGCGTTTCCTGTGCTCAATGGAGGCGGGAATGAGCACACTTGCCGCGCTTTTGGTTCTTGTCGCCTGTCACCCCGACGAAGGACATTGCATGAAGGAGCCGGTCGCGGTCGCTTCCTTCGGCAGTCGTGCGAGCTGCATGGCCGCACTTCCGAAAGAGTTGAAGAAGGCGCGCCGCCTCACACCGGTCATCTACGCCGACTGTATTCCGGTCCAGGCGGACCTTCTGGCCGGCCGCGCTCCGATCCGCCAGCGGATAGAGCCACAACGCCTCGCTGTGCTGCTGGACGATGCGGCGCCGAAGCTGGATGTTCCGGTACTTGCGGTGGTCGCCGCGCAGTCTGTTCCGATCCCCTACGAACGTTACTGAGCGAACGGAAGTCGAGCCGTGACGTCCCCGTCCGGGCTTGTCATCGATGCGGGAGTGCCTCGTCGGCAGCAATCGCCGGCGGCGGCCGTCAAGGCCGCCGCCGGCTTTCAGGGATTCACACGCATGTCAGGCGCTGCGGAAGAAGCGGCTGACGAGCGAGATGAGGAACAGCACGATAAAGACAAAGAAGAGAATCTTCGCGATACCGGCCGACGCGCCGGCAATGCCGCCGAAACCGAGTACGCCGGCGATCAATGCAACGACGAGAAAAAGAAGAGCATAGTAAAGCATGGCTTTTCTCCTTGTATGCGCGAGGCAAGAACGTCCCGTCCTGCCAATTGTTCCGCGGCGCCAAAAAGACCCGGCGCGACCGGAACCTTGGCGAGTTTCGGCCGTTTCCTCGCAACACCTCCACAACGCGCGGGAACGGAATGACGAGATTTACCGACAGAGCCTACAATGGCGCCGGTGGCGAGCCGGCCGCACCCCCGTACCAGGGGATCATCTCGAGATTGCGCCAGTTCTATCAATCCGTGCAGGATGAGGGTATACCGGACAAGTTCCTCGAGCTTCTTGAAAGGCTCGATGCTGCGGAAAAGAATGCTGCGGGGCAGCGCGTCACGGGAGACAATGCGTGATGGACCGAGAAAGATCCGCGGAAGAGACCGGTTTCAAGCGGGACATGCTTGCCGCACTCCCGAACCTCAGGGCGTTCGCCGTGTCGCTGACGGGACGTCATCACCTCGCCGACGACCTCGTGCAGGACACGATCGTCAAGGCCTGGGCGAAGCAGGATCATTTCGAGCCCGGTACCAATATGAAGGCCTGGCTCTTTACCATTCTCCGCAACGAATTCTATTCGCAGATGCGCAAGCGGGGACGCGAGGTGGCAGATACCGACGGTGTCTTCACCTCCCAGCTTGCCACGCATCCGCAACAATACGGTTCTCTCGATCTCCAGGATTTCCGCAAGGCGCTCGAGCAACTGCCGCCCGACCAGCGTGAGGCGATCATTCTCGTCGGCGCCTCCGGCTTCGCCTACGAGGAGGCCGCCGAGATTTGCGGCTGCGCCGTCGGCACGATCAAGAGCCGCATAAACCGCGCCCGCAACAAGCTGCAGGAAATCCTCGGTGTGACGGGTGAGGCCGATTACGGGCCGGATGCCAATGACGCCGCCGTGATCAAACGGGCCTTCGCAAGCTAGCTCATTTATTTACGGAACGAGAGATTATTTACGGAACGAGAGATCGCCGCGGTGCCATCGCGCGCCCGAGGCGTTTCTCGTTTTCAGAATCCGGCTGAAACTCGTCCTACGCGTTCAAACGTCCGCGACGGCTCCGCGCGGCAAACTTCCAAGCGCAGGCGACTATATGCACAAGACTGAAAGCCCCGAAGCCCGTGGACTTCGGGGAGATCGTCGGCTGCTTGCCAGTCGGCTCGTCAGGCGACGATGACGATGCCGGTGAAGAAGGCGATGATCAGCACCACCAGAACGATGAAGATCAGGATCCGTGCGACGGTCGCGGATGCACCGGCCACGCCGCGGAACCCTAGCAGGCTGGCGACGCCGGCAATCAGCAGGAATATCAAAATCCATTTCAGCACGATGGGTCTCCTTCCTCGATTGCGGAATAAATGGCCGGTCGACGAATTTGTTCCCGCGCACGGATCGGCGCAAATTTCGCATCGGTGGACGGATTGGTCGTTGAACGGCCTTTCGGGCAGGCCATTTCTTCGCTAAGCCGAAGAACGGTGCATTGCTGCAGGACGGTGCGCCGGCAGGGTTGGAAAAAGGCTGCAATCATCTGGACAGAACGGTCCGGTTCTGATCGTGTCTCATCACGAAATCAGGACGGGATTTCTGGGACGCGAAGGGGAGACTGGCTTGAAGATAGGTTCGCCAAAGGAAGTGTTCGAGGGGGAAGCGCGCGTGGCGATGACGCCGGACAGCGCGACGCAACTCCGCAAACTGGGTTATGACTGCATCATCGAAAGCGGCGCCGGCAAGGCCGCCGGCTTCTCCGACGATGCCTATCGTGCCGCCGGCGTCGACGTCGTCGACAGCGCCGAGGCGCTCTATGCGGCCGTTGACGTGATTGCCAAGGTGCGCCCGCCGGAAACCGCCGAGGCCGAGCGCCTCGGCGCGGGCAAAACGCTGATTTCCTTCTTCTATCCGGCGCAGAACAAGGCGCTGCTCGATCTCTGCAAGGACAAGGGCGCCAACGTCGTCGCGATGGACATGGTGCCGCGCATCAGCCGCGCGCAGAAGATGGATGCGCTCTCCTCGATGGCCAACATCGCGGGCTACCGCGCGGTGATCGAGGCCGGCAACAATTTCGGTCGGTTCTTCACCGGCCAGGTGACGGCTGCCGGCAAGATCCCGCCCGCCAAGGTGCTGGTGATCGGCGCGGGCGTCGCCGGTCTTGCCGCCGTCGGCACCAGCGTCTCGCTCGGTGCCATCACCTACGCCTTCGACGTTCGTCCGGAAGTGGCCGAGCAGATCGAATCGATGGGCGCCGAGTTCGTCTTCCTGGACTTCACCGACCAGCAGCAGGACGGTGCGGCGACCGGCGGCTATGCCGCCCCGTCGTCGCCGGAGTTCCGCGAAGCCCAGCTCAAGAAGTTCCGCGAGATCGCGCCTGAGATCGACATCGTCATCACGACGGCGCTGATCCCCGGCCGTGACGCGCCGAAGCTCTGGCTCGCCGACATGGTGGCGGCGATGAAGCCGGGTTCGGTCGTCGTCGACCTCGCGGCCGAGCGCGGCGGCAACTGCGACCTGACGGTCGCCGACCAGCGGATCGTGTCGGACAACGGCGTGACCGTCATCGGCTACACGGACTTCCCGAGCCGTATGGCAGCCCAGGCGTCGACGCTCTACTCGACCAATGTCCGTCACATGATGACGGACCTGACGCCCGGCAAGGACGGCAAGCTCTTCCACAACATGGAAGACGACGTCATCCGTGGGGCGACGGTGGCGTATGAGGGCGAGATCACCTATCCGCCGCCGCCGCCGAAGATCCAGGCGATCGCAGCGCAGAAGCCGAAGGAAAAGCCCAAGGAGCTGACGCCCGCGGAGAGGCGCGCGCAGGAGGTCGCCGCCTTCAAGGCCCAGACCCGCAACCAGGTGGCGATGCTCGCCGGCGGCGGTGCGCTGATCCTACTGGCCGGCCTTTACGCGCCGGCAAGCTTCATGAGCCACTTCATCGTCTTCGTTCTCTCGTGCTTCGTCGGCTTCCAGGTCATCTGGAACGTCTCGCACTCGCTGCATACCCCGCTGATGGCGGTCACCAACGCGATCTCGTCGATCATCATCCTCGGGGCGCTGATGCAGATCGGCTCCGGCAATTTCCTCGTGATCGTGCTCGGTGCGCTCTCGGTGTTCATGGCCGGGATCAACATCTTCGGTGGCTTCATGGTCACCCGGCGCATGCTCGCCATGTTCCAGAAGTCGTAAGGCGGGAGAGGCACGATGGAATACGGATTTACCACTGCCGCCTACGTGGTCGCGGCTGTTCTCTTCATCCTGTCGCTCGGCGGACTTTCGGGCCAGGAGAGCGCCAAGCGGGCCGTCTGGTACGGCATTGTCGGCATGGGGCTCGCCGTCGCGGCGACGCTCTATGGACCCGGCAAGGGCAACTGGCTCCTCTCCGCCATCATGATCGGCGCCGGCGGCGCGATCGGCTGGGTTGTCGCCAAGCGCGTCCAGATGACCGAGATGCCGCAGCTCGTCGCGGCCATGCACTCGCTGGTCGGTCTCGCAGCGGTGTTCATCGGCTTCAACGCCCATATCGAACTCGGCCGCGTGCTCGCGATGGACGAGGCGAGCCGGGCGTCGCTCGAGGGTTTTGCCGCGGTGCTCGCGCACAAGACGGCGGTCGAGCAGGTCATTCTGAAGGTCGAGGTGTTCCTCGGCGTCTTCATCGGGGCGGTCACCTTCACCGGCTCCGTGGTGGCGTTCGGCAAGCTCGCCGGCCGCGTCGACGGCAAGGCGAAGAAACTGCCCGGCGGTCATGTCCTGAATGCCGGTGCGGCGCTCATCTCGCTCGCCTTGCTCTTCATGTATGTCGGTGGCTCGGGCGCCTGGACGATCGTCCTGATGACGCTGCTCGCCTTCTTCATCGGCTACCACCTGATCATGGGCATCGGCGGCGCCGACATGCCGGTGGTCGTGTCGATGCTGAACAGCTATTCGGGCTGGGCGGCCGCCGCGATCGGCTTCTCGCTGTCGAACGATCTGCTGATCGTCGTCGGCGCGCTCGTCGGTTCGTCGGGTGCGATCCTCTCCTACATCATGTGCAAGGCGATGAACCGCTCCTTCATCTCGGTCATCCTCGGGGGCTTCGGCACCACGAGCGGGCCGCAGATGGAAGTGACCGGGGAGCAGATCGCCATCGATGCCGAAGGGGTCGCGAACGCTCTCAACGATGCGGACTCGGTCATCATCGTGCCGGGCTACGGCATGGCGGTGGCACAGGCGCAGCAGTCGGTCTCCGAACTCACCCGCAAGCTGCGCGCCGCCGGCAAGGAAGTGCGCTTCGCCATCCATCCGGTGGCGGGTCGCCTGCCGGGCCACATGAACGTGCTGCTCGCGGAAGCGAAGGTGCCTTACGACATTGTTCTGGAGATGGACGAAATCAACGAGGACTTCCCGAACACGGACGTCGCGATCGTCATCGGCTCGAACGACATCGTCAATCCGGCCGCTCAAGAAGACCCGAACTCGCCGATCGCCGGCATGCCGGTGCTGGAAGTCTGGAAGGCGAAGCAGGTTTTCGTCTCGAAGCGCGGCCAAGGTACCGGCTATTCTGGCATCGAGAACCCGCTCTTCTACAAGGAGAACACGCGGATGTTCTACGGCGACGCCAAGAAGTCGATCGACGGCCTGCTGCCGATGATCCGCTGATCGTCAGCGGCGATGCGAAAAAGAACCGGAGCAGGGCGACCTGCTCCGGTTCTGCTTTTCAGGGGTGGCGATCGTCGCCTTCTCACATGATCGCGCCGACCTGCCAGGGTACGAACTCGTTGTCGCCGAGTCCGAGTGCTTCGGACTTGGTCTTGCGGCCGGACGCTGTCGCCAGCACGTGGTCGAGGATCTCGCGGCCCTTGGCTTCGAGTGAGACGCGCTCGGTGATGATGTCGCCGCAGTTGATGTCCATGTCGTCGCGCATCTCGTTGTAGAGACGGCTGCTCGTCGAGAGCTTGATCGTCGGTGCCGGCTTGGAGCCGAAGGCGGAGCCGCGGCCGGTGGTGAAGCAGACGAGCTGGGCGCCCCCGGCGATCTGTCCCGTCGCCGAAACCGGGTCGTAGCCGGGCGTATCCATGAAGACGAAGCCGGGGCCGGTGATCTTCTCGCCGTAGAGAAGGACGTCCGTCATCGGCGTGCTGCCGGCCTTGGCGGCTGCACCGAGCGACTTTTCGAGGATGGTCGTCAGGCCGCCGAGCTTGTTGCCCGGGCTCGGATTGTTGTCCATCGAACCGTCGTTGATCCGGCAGTAGTTCTCCCACCAGGTGATGCGCTCGATGAGCTTGTCGGCGACCTCCTTCGAGGCGGCGCGGCGCAGCAGGAGCTGCTCGGCACCGTAGATTTCCGGCGTTTCGGAAAGCACGACCGTGCCGCCGAGGCCGACCAGCAGGTCGCTTGCGACGCCGAGCGCCGGATTGGCGGTGATGCCGGAAAAGCCGTCGGAGCCGCCGCATTGCAGCGCGAGCTTCAGTTCAGAGGCCTGGATCGGCTCGCGTTTGACTTCGTTGATGATCGGCAGGATCTCGTGGATGTGATCGACGATGCGGCGGACGGTCTGCGTCGTGCCGCCGGTTTCCTGGATCGTCAGCGAGAAGAAGCGGCTGTCGTCGTGATCGCCGTAAAGCGCGCGCATGCGGGCGATCTGCATCGTCTCGCAGCCGAGCCCGACGAAGACGGCGGCCGCGACGTTTGGGTGGGTCGCATAGCCCCAGAGCACGCGCTGGAGATTGTCGAAGCCCGGGCCGGTCACCGAGATCGCGCAGCCCGTGCCATGGGCGAAGGCGGCCACACCATCGACGTTCGGGTAGCGGTCGAGGATGCCGGAGCGGTTTACCTCGTCGGCGGCCCGCCGGATCACGGTGGCGGAACAGTTCACCGTCGCGCAGATCGCGATGAAATTGCGGGTGCCGGCCTGGCCATTGGCGCGCCGGTAACCCATGAAGTGTGCGGGCTCGACGACGGGGATTGCCGCTTTCGCCTTTTCGAGATCGGCGCCGATGCGATAGTCGCGGTCGTGCTCGCCGAAGGCGCAGTTGTGGGTGTGGACGTGCTCGCCGGCGGCGATCGGCTGGCTGGCGAAGCCGATGATCTGGCCGAACTTGTAGATATGCTGGCCTTCCGGGATCGCCACGCGCGCGATCTTGTGGCCGCGGGCAACCGGCGTTTTCAGCGGCTCGCCGAAGCCGAGCGGCCGGCTGCCTGCCGCTGCCGGGTCGGTGAGGATCGCAACGTTGTCGTCAACGTGCAGGAGAAGGGTGCCGGTCGATTCAGTCATAGGAAACACTCTCATGCTGGAGGGCTTTTACAATGCCCCGGAGTTCTGCAAGTCCGCGCATCCGGCCGATCAGCGGATAGCCGGGATGGGTGCCACGGCCGACATCGTCCAGCAGTTCGTGGCCGTGGTCGGGGCGGTAGGGGATGGAGACATCGGCGCGTCCCTCCTGCCGCCGGCGCCGTTCTTCGGCAACCAGCGCGGCGATGAGCGCGACCATGTCGGTGTCGCCGCCGAGATGGGCGGCTTCCTGGAACGAGCCGTCCGGTTCCTTGGCGACGTTGCGCAGATGCGCGAAATGGATGCGCGGCGCGAAGCGACGGGCGATGGCCGGCACGTCGTTGGCCGGATTGGCGCCGAGCGAGCCGGAACAGAGGGTGAGCCCGTTCGAGGGGCTGTCCTGACTGGCGAGAATCCATTCGATGTCGTCGCCCGTCGAGACGATGCGCGGCAGGCCGAGGATGTTGCGCGGCGGATCGTCCGGGTGGACGCAGAGGCGAATGCCGAATTCCTCGGCCGCGGGCACCACTTCGGCGAGGAAGCGGGCGTAGTTGGCCCTCAGTTCGTCGCGGCCGATCCCTTGGTACTGTTTCAGCTTTTCTCTCAGGCCCTCGACGTCGTAGCGGTCGAAGGCGCCCGGCAGCCCGGCCATGATGGAGTTCAGGAGGTTCTGGCGCAGCCCCTCGCTCGAGGCCTCGTACCATTCCCGCGCGGCCTCGCGAACTTCCTCGCTGTAATCGGCCTCCGCGCCTTCGCGTTCGAGCATGAAGATCTCGAAGGCGGCCATATGCGGCTGCGAGAAGCGCAAGGCGGTTCCGCCGCGCGGCGCCGGCGCGTCGAGCTGCGTGCGCGTCCAGTCGAGAAGCGGCATGAAGTTGTAGCAGACGGTCGAGATGCCGCAGGCGGCGAGGTTGCGCAGCGATTGCCGGTAGTTGGCGAAGAGCCGTTCGAGATCGCCTTCGCCGCGCTTGATGTCCTCGTGGACGGGCAGGCTCTCCACGACGTTCCAGTAGAGGCCGAGGTTGCGGTCCGCGCTGATCTCGTCCTGACGGTCGCGGATCATTTCTTCCGGCCAGACCTCGCCGTAGGGAACCTCGTAGAGGGCGGTGACGACGCCGGTCGCGCCCGTCTGGGCGATTTCCGGCAGCGTGATCGCGTCAAACGGTCCGTACCAGCGCCAGCTCTCGATCATGCGCCGACCTCCTCCACCATGCGTGCGGCTCCCTTTTCAAGCAAACCGGCATATGCCTTGGCAAGCGTCGCGTGAAAATCCTCGCGTCCGGCAAGCGCCGGAGGGAAGATCTCTGCGACGCCGAGCAGTGCCGCGACCTTGCCGTCCGCGCCCGTGGCGCCGTCGCTGAGGCTCTTCAGTCGTGCGGCGAGCGGATCGCGCACGTCGATCGGGTTTCCCCTCTCGTCGACGCCGCCGACATAGCGCATCCAGGCGGCGACCGCGAGCGCCAGCCCGGCGAAAGGCCGTCCGGCCCTCAGGTTCTCGGCGACGGTCGAGAGGATGCGCTGCGGCAGTTTTTGCGAACCGTCCATGGCGATCTGCCAGGTTCGGTGGCGGATCGCCGGGTTCGAATAGCGTTCGAAGAGCGCGTCGGTATAGGCGGGGAGATCGACCCCTTCCGGCGGCTGGAG
>DATGWU010000207.1:0-1690 GCA_035299345.1 Rhizobium sp. | reverse complement strand
ACGCCCACGCCGCAAGCCTCAGGGACGCGCTGGAGCGTGAGGGCCGGGTGAGCCTCTTCCTCGATCTCGCGCCGGGACGCTCGCCCGAGCGGCTCATCCGCGACTTTGAAAGACAAGACCCCAAGGCAAGCCTCGCGACCCGGCTGCGCAAGGGCGCCGGGCTTGAAGGCGTCAAGGCCGCACTCATCCGAGAGCTTGACCCCGACGCGGGGAAAGCGACGGTGGACGCACTCGCCGCGGCGATCAAACGGCTGCCGGTCCCGCTTCTTCGCCCTCGTCCGATCGCCGAAGCCATATCCTCCGCCGGCGGCATCCGCTGGGACGCCGTCGATGAAAACTACATGCTGAAGGCACTGCCGGGCGTCTTCGTCGCCGGCGAGATGATCGACTGGGAGGCGCCGACCGGCGGCTATTTGCTGACCGCCTGCCTTGCCACGGGAAAGGCCGCCGCCGAGGGCATGGAATCATGGTTGCATGACCAGGCAAGGTACGGTTGAGCGCGAGACCAGCCTTCCACGTACGCGTTTGCCCAGTTTTCGACCTGACTGACGCATGACTGGTGCATGCACGCGATTGACAACCGACCGCTTTAGTCAGAACACTTTAGCCGTCTGAACGGACAGCGTAGAGGGGGCATGTCGATGCGCAAGTCTATCGGTTTTTTCGTTTTTGCCTTCAGCCTCTTGAGTTCGGCATTTGCGGCCGGCTCCGCCGAGCCGACCCGCTCGGTCGTCATCACTAGGGACGGCGACTATTTCGGGTTCGATCTCAGGACCGAGCAGAACGTCTCCCTCGACCAGTGCCAGGAGAGCTGCATCGCCGACCAGTCCTGCCGCGCCTTCACCTACAACCCGAAGGTGAAGTGGTGTTTCCTGAAATCGGACTTCAGCCGCCTCGACAGCTTCCCCGGCGCCATCGCCGGCAAGATCGTCGTCACCGCCGCCGAACCGGACATCGGCGCTCCCTCCCGCCTCCCCTTCGTCTCCGACCAGCTGCGCCAGGATGCGCAGGCCATGCGCGACAATCTCTCGATCACCGAGGATCAGCAGCAGCTCGGGCAGGCCGGCCTCCTGATGCTCGCCAACAACGAACTCTCCGCCGGCAACTACGATTCGGCACTCGCCGTCTTCAAGGCCGCGCTCTCCATCACGCCGGACGACGCCGGCCTGTGGACGGAAACCGCCCGCTCGCTCAATGCCGTCACCGGCCGGACGGACATTGCCGCCGAGGCCGCCGCGATGGCGCTGAACGGCTATCAGCTCACCCGCACCGCGCAGGCGCGTGCCGACGTGCTCGCCGTGCTCGCCAAGTCCTTCGAAAACAGCGAGAACTACCGTGCCGCGCTCAGCGCCTACAAGGCGAGCCTCGCGCTGGTGACGGCAAAGACCGTGCAGACCGCCTACAACGAATTGCGTGAGACCAAGGGCTTCCGTGTCGTCGAGCATACGATCGACACCGACAGCGCCACGCCGCGCGCCTGCGTCCAGTTTTCCGATCCGCTCGTCAAGCGCGGCGTCGACTATGCGCCTTTCGTCCTCCTCGACGGCGCTCCGGCCAAGGCGGTCGAGGCCAAGGACAACCAGATCTGCGTCGAGGGCTTGCAGCATGGCCAGCGCTACACGCTCGCCCTGCGCGCCGGCCTGCCCTCTTCCGTCGACGAGCCGCTGCTCTCGCAGGTCGACCTCTCGAT
>DATGWU010000206.1:0-1659 GCA_035299345.1 Rhizobium sp. | reverse complement strand
CTCCGGCGTGCGGGCGGCCGCCAGCATGGCGGCCGCGCTGGACCGCCAACTGAGCCAGAAACAGGGCCGGCGGAGCATCAGGCTCTATATCGTCGACTCGATCGACAACCGGACCGTGTTCCATCGCGACTATCCCGCCGGCGAACGCATCCCCTTCCCATTCATCGAGCAGATGTTCCGCCAGGAAGAGGGCGTCTTCCAGTATGTGGTCAACGGCTCTCCCCGCTACGCCGTATTTACGAGCGTACAACCCGTCGGCTGGCTGATCGGTCTATCGATCGGCAAGGAGGAAATGCTCGAACAAAGAGGCTTTTTCCTGCGCGAGATCGGAGCGATCACGCTTCTTGTTCTTTGCCTGAACGCGCTCATCGTCAGCCTATTCGGCCGCCGCCTGCTCAAACGCATCGACACCACCATCGATTGCGTCAGCCGCATCGAACGGGGCGACCTAGCCGCGCGCATCGACGCGATCCCGGTGCGGGACGAAATCGGCCGGCTGCAAGAGGGGGTCAACGCCATGGGCAAGCGCATCGAACAGCGCACCCTTGAGCAGAAGGCTGCGGAGCAGGCTGTACGGGACCGGGAAATCCGGATTCGCCGCCTCGTGGACTCGAACATTATCGGCGTGTTCTTTTGGGATATGCACGGCGCCATCCCGGAGGCCAACGACGCTTTTCTTTCCATGATCGGCTACGAGCGCGACGACATTTCGAAGGGCGTCGTCCAATGGAATCGCCTGACCCCGGACGAATTCTCCGAGATCGATGCCGGCAAGGTTGCCGAACTCAGGCGAAGCCATTCCTGCGCCCCCTATGAAAAGGAGTTCATCCGCAAAGACGGAAGCCGCGTGCCCGTCATGCTCGGCGCGGCCATGTTCGAGGGACAGGAAGAGACCGGAGTGGCCTTTGTCCTCGATCTGACCGAACGCAAGCGAGCCGACGCGGCATTGCGCAAGGCGCATGACGAACTGGAGCTGCGCGTGCAGGAGCGCACCGCCGACTTGAAGCAGGCCAACCGCCAGTTGGAAGTCGAGATCCAGGAGCGGCGCCAGGCGCAAGAGGTCCTCGCCCAACAATCCCGGGCACTGGCGCGTTCGAACGCCGAGCTGGAGCAACTGGCCTATGTCGCGTCGCACGATCTGCAGGAACCGCTGCGCATGATCGCGAGCTACCTGCAACTGCTCGAAACCCGATACCGCGGAATGCTCGACGACAACGGCGTGGAATTCATCAATTTCGCCGTCGACGGCGCCAAACGGATGCAATGCCTCATCGACGACCTGCTCTCCTTTTCGCGCGTGGGGACGAAAGCGGTGACGATGGAGCCGACCGACAGCGCCAACACCGTGGCGGTCGTATTGCATACCCTGCATATCGCGATACAGGAATGCGGCGCGAAGATCCGCTGTTCGCACCTGCCGGTCGTCATGGCCGATCCGACCCAGCTCGCGCAGCTTTTCCAGAACCTGATTGCCAACGGGCTCAAATTCCACGGCGCCGCGGCGCCGGAGATCTCCATCGACGCGGTGCCGGACGGCGACTTCTGGCGGTTTTCGGTGAAAGACAACGGCATCGGCATCGCACCGGAGCACTTCGACCGGATTTTTGTTATGTTTCAACGGTTGCACGCGCGCCGCGAATATCCGGGGACCGGGATAGG
>DATGWU010000205.1:0-13408 GCA_035299345.1 Rhizobium sp. | reverse complement strand
GGAGGCTTGGGCTCGACCTTGGGCTTTTCCTCGGGAGGCCTTGCCGCCGGGTCCTCGGCGGCGTTGCCATCGAGCGCCTTGCGGGGACCGCTGTCCTTCTCGCCGAAGGCGAAGACCGGACGCAGCGTCGGGATCGGCACGCGACCGCCCGGCGGCTGCCCCTCCGCTGCGGCAGGAGGCGGCTCCGCCTTCCTTTCTTCCTGCTTCGGCGGTGGTTCTTCCTTCTTCTCCTCTTTCGGGGGAGGTGGAGGCTCTTCCTTCTTCTCTTCCTTCGGAGGAGGCGGCGGCTCCGGCTTCTTCTCCTCCGGAGGCGGCACGATCTCGACGCTGACGCTTTCCTCCTTCTGCGGCACGGGCATATCGAAAGGTAGCTCGAAGAAGAGGACCGCAGCAAAGACGAGATGCAGCGCGACGGAGGCCGGTACGCCCCATCGGAGACTGTTGCTGCTGCGCGGCCTAGGCGTCTCGTCGTTCATGGGGAGCATGTAAGTCGGAAAGGAGACGGGATAAAGTCCACAACGGTCCCCGGTGACAGAGAAATCGACGCTGTCGCCCACCGACAACGGTGGGGTCGATCAAAACCAAAACCCGGCGAGATTGCTCTCCGCCGGGTTTCAATAGCTTGCACCGGTAGGTGCTCAATCACCTGAAGCCAAACTCGTTCTTCAGTATCAGAAACAAGTTTTCAGCCCCTTCGCGATCCAACTGTATCGTCTGGCTCTTCTTGCCGGGGAACTCTCGATCAGTAGAGCCATAGGTATCGATTTGGATAATGCGCTTACCATCAATGCCGAACGCCGAGTAGCTAGCAGCAATCTCCCTATGCAGGGAATTGCGATCCATAGGCTTGTGTTCAAATTGACGAACCAGCGCCATCTCAGCTGTCCAGGAAGCTTCTGAGCTTGC
Organism: Rhizobium sp.; assembly: GCA_035299345.1. Taxonomy (GTDB): domain Bacteria; phylum Pseudomonadota; class Alphaproteobacteria; order Rhizobiales; family Rhizobiaceae; genus Allorhizobium. The sequence continues at coordinate 12,502 of DATGWU010000205.1, read as the reverse complement.
GGCTCCGGCTCGGGTGCTTGAGCTTGCGCAGCGCCTTAGCTTCGATCTGGCGGATACGTTCGCGGGTGACCGAGAACTGCTGGCCGACTTCTTCGAGCGTGTGGTCGGTGTTCATGCCGATGCCGAAGCGCATGCGCAGCACGCGTTCTTCACGCGGGGTGAGCGAGGCGAGGACGCGGGTCGTGGTCTCGCGCAGGTTCGCCTGAATGGCGGCGTCGATCGGCAGGAGCGCGTTCTTGTCCTCGATGAAATCGCCGAGATGCGAATCTTCTTCGTCGCCCACCGGGGTTTCGAGCGAGATCGGCTCCTTGGCGATCTTCAGGACCTTGCGGACCTTTTCGAGCGGCATTGCGAGCTTTTCTGCCAGTTCTTCCGGGGTCGGCTCGCGGCCGATCTCGTGCAGCATCTGGCGCGAGGTGCGGACGATCTTGTTGATCGTCTCGATCATGTGCACCGGAATACGGATCGTGCGGGCCTGGTCGGCGATCGAGCGGGTGATCGCCTGCCTGATCCACCAGGTGGCATAGGTCGAGAACTTGTAGCCGCGACGGTACTCGAACTTGTCGACCGCCTTCATCAGGCCGATATTGCCTTCCTGGATGAGGTCGAGGAACTGCAGGCCGCGGTTCGTATATTTCTTGGCGATCGAGATCACGAGACGAAGGTTGGCTTCCACCATCTCCTTCTTGGCGATGCGCGCTTCGCGCTCGCCCTTCTGCACCATGTGCACGATGCGGCGGAATTCCGAAATCGAGATACCGGTTTCCTGGGCGAGGTTCTGGATCTCCGAGCGGATGTCGCGGATCGTCTGGTTTTCCTCGCGGGCGAATTCCTTCCAACCGCGTGCCGCCAGATTGCCGATCGACTTCATCCAGTTCGGATCGAGTTCCGCACCCTGATACTGTTCGAGGAAGGCCTCGCGCTTGACGCCGTAGGATTCGGCAAGGCGCAGCAGCCGGCCTTCGTTCTGCACGAGGCGCTTGTTGATGTCGTAGAGCTGCTCGACCAGCGCGTCGATGCGGTTCTGGTTGAGCGACAGCGACTTCACCGCCGTGATCAGCTGATCCTTGAGTTCCTTGTAGCGGCGCTCCTGACCGGACGACAGCGTGCCTGCGCAGGCGAGACGCGCCTCCACCTGCTGGTCCTGCAGCTTCCGGAGCTTCTTGTAGGTGTCGGCGATTAGGTCGAGGGTTTCCATGACCTGCGGACGCAGCTCGGCTTCCATCGCCGCCAGCGACAGGTTGCTCTCGTCCTCGTCTTCTTCTTCTTCCTCTTCCTCGGGAGGCAGGCCTTCGCCGCCGACATTGGTGATGTCGTCTTCGCCCGACGAGCGGCTGCGCCTGGCCTTTTCCTTCTCTTCCGCCGCCTTGCGGTCGGCCTCGATCTTTTCCGGGCTCTGGAACTGCGGGGCAGCCTTGGCCTCGGGACCGGAATAGGTGGTTTCGAGATCGATGATCTCACGCAGCAGCGTCGTGCCTTCGTTCAGCTCGTCGCGCCAGATGATGAGCGCCTGGAAGGTGAGCGGGCTTTCGCAGAGGCCCGCGATCATCGTCTCGCGGCCGGCCTCGATGCGCTTGGCAATGGCGATTTCACCCTCGCGCGAGAGAAGCTCCACCGAGCCCATTTCGCGCAGGTACATGCGCACGGGGTCGTCCGTGCGGTCGGTCGGCTCTTTCTTCTTGGCAGTCGCGAGTGCGGTGCTGGCCGTCGGCGCCAGTTCGCCACCTTCCTCGCCGTCGTCACCACTGTCATCGTCGTCGGACGCGGCCTCTTCAGCCTCCTCGTCCTCGATGACGTTGATGCCCATGTCAGAAAGCATGGACATGGTGTCTTCGATCTGTTCCGAAGTGACTTCTTCCGAAGGCAGCACCGAGTTCAGCTCGTCCATGGTGACGTAGCCGCGCTTCTTCGCCGCCTTGATCATTTTCTTGACCGCGTCGTCGGAAAGGTCGAGAAGCGGACCGTCCGTCGAAACGTCGCGTTCGCTGTCGGCTTCTTCGTTTTCTTTGACTTTGGTTGCCATGTATCTCGTCGCTTTCCCTGACGCTGTCATTACCACGTGATGCCACACGGACAGGCTCGAACGGGGCCATGTCCGCCGCGAATCACAGTTACTGACCTAACGGAATGATCTTTAATCCCCGATTAACCAGGGGAGTACCAACGGCCACGCCGCACACTTGCGCTTTCGAATGACCGCACATGGTAATATAGATCCGCCCTGATCCAATTCACCTACAAATGCCTGTTCTGGTGATTCCCACAAATTTTCCCGGCGTCAAGCTCTCCAGGCGTCAATACCCAGGAAAATTGGAGAAAAACCACAGCTACGAGTCATCATCCTCGTTTATCACCGCAGATGTAGGATCGAAACCGCAGAAGACAAGGGGGAACGGCGTTCACCCCGACGTTTCCGCCGACGGCTAGTGGTGCCCCGTCGCCGCACCCTTTACACGCCCCGACATCACGCCGAAGCCGTCGACGATCGCTTCCTGGTTCTCCATGCGGGTGATTTCGAGCTGTACCTGGTGCAGCGCGCCGATCAGCTGGTCGATGCGCTCGGCATCCTCGGCCTCCGTCGCATCCGCGATCTCGCGCTCGAGTTCGAGCCTCTGCTTCTTCAACGCCCGCGCCCGCTTGTGCAGCGAAAGCGCCTGGTGATAGCCCTCGCGGGCATCCTCGCCTGCGGCGATCTCGGTCGCCGTCCAGAGCCGCGCGTTGCGGATCTGCTGGTCGAGGCCGCGGATGAGCTCGGAAAAGCCCTGCTCGTCCAACTTCGTCGTCAGGTGGTCGCGGTCGAGATGCGCACCGGCTCCCGCCGCCGCGGTCAGGAGCGCCGACCAGAGCCGCTGCAGGTCGCGGTTTTCGTATTCGATATGGGCGACCTCGTCGTAATCGTCCTGCAGGATCTGTGGATGGTTGACGACAGTGAGCGCCAGCACGCTCTCGCGAAGCGTCGGCTGGTCGGAACGCCCCTTCACCATGCCGGAGCGCGCCAGCCGTTCGGAGACCGCCGCGCCACGCTGGCCGTAGCCCTGACCCGGAGCGCCGCCCCTGCCCTGGCCCTGTCCCTGGCCTTGGCGCTGCCCGCGCTCGAAGCCGCCGCGGCGGTCGCCGCGTCCGGCCGGCGCACTGGACTGGAAAAAGGCGTTGAGGCGGTCGCGGACGTCCTGCTGGTAGTGACGCCGGACGCTCTCGTCGGCGATGACGGACACCACCTGTTTCAGCCGTGCCTCAAGCTCGGCGCGCTTTTCCGGCGTGTCGAAGCCGCCGCCCCCGACCTCGCGTCGCCACACCATATCGGCGAGCGGGCGCGCCTCGGAAAGCACCTTGTCGAAGGGCGCGCGGCCTTCGTGCTTGACGAGGTCGTCCGGGTCCTTGCCGTCCGGAAGCAGGGCGAAGCGGACCGAGCGGCCGGGTTTCAGATGCGGAAGGGCGAGATCGACGGCGCGGAAGGCGGCGCGCTGGCCCGCACCGTCGCCGTCGAAACAGAGCACCGGAACCGGCGTCATCTTCCACATGAGGTCGAGCTGGTTTTCCGTGAGCGCCGTGCCGAGCGGAGCGACCGCATTCGCCACACCCGCCTGGGCAAGCGCGATGACGTCCATGTAGCCTTCCACCGCGATGATGGTATCGGCACCGCCCGCACCCTGGATCGACCGTCTCGCACGGGAGAAGTTGTAGAGCACGTTCCCCTTGTGGAAGAGCTCCGTCTCCGGCGAGTTCATATATTTCGCCAGCGCATCCGGCGCCATCGCGCGGCCGCCGAAGGCGATGACCTTGTCGCGCGACGACAGGATCGGAAACATGATGCGGTCGCGGAAATAGTCGTAGGAGACGGGAATGTCGTCGCCGTGGCGTACCAGCCCGCAGGCTTCGATCTGTTCCTTCGGTACGCCCCTGCCGGCGAGATATTCCTTGAGCGCGTTGCGGCTCTCCGGCGCGTAGCCGAGGCGGAAGGTCTCGATCGTGCGACCGGAAAGGCCGCGCTCGCGCAGATAGGCCCGCGCCCTGGCGCCGTTTGCCGTCTGCAACTGCTCCTGAAAGAAAACCGTCGCCATTTCCATGACGTCGAGGAGCGTCGTGCGCTCCTTCTCCCGCCGCTCGGCCTGCGGATCGGGCGCCGGCATCGGCACGCCGGCCATGTCGGCTATCTGCTGAACCGCCTCCGGGAAGCTCAGGCCTTCGAGATCGGTGAGGAAGCGGAAATGGTCGCCGGTAACGCCGCAGCCGAAGCAGTGATAGCGCCCCTTGCGATCCTCGCAGTGGAAGCTCGGCGACTTCTCGCCGTGGAAGGGGCAGCAGGCCCAGTAGTCGCCGCGCGAGACGTTGGTCTTCTTCCGGTCCCAGGCCACGCGCCGGCCGATCACCGCCGAAATCGGCACGCGGTCGCGGATCTCGTCGAGAAAGGGTTGGGAAAAGCGCATGAATGTCCTCGGGGTCGATCCATCCATATAGGCCGCCCGCACGGCAAATACCATCGCGCCGACGATCCATACCCGTTATTCACAAGGTGGGCCTCCGAAACGAAAAGCCCCGCACAGCGGCGGGGCTTTCGACGGATGGCGCTGACGCCTGCAGGCTTACTTCAGCAGGTCCTTGACGACGCCGGAGGCCTTGGCGAAGTCCATCTGGCCGGGATAGCGTTCTTTCAGAGCATTCATGCACTTGCCCATGTCGCGCAGACCCTGCGCGCCGGTCTCCGTGATGACGGAGGCGCAGAGCGCGCGCACCTTTTCCTCCGGCAACTGCTCGGGCATGAAGCTCTTGATGACGCCGATTTCCTCGCGCTCCTGGGCGGCGAGTTCCGGACGTCCGTTATCCTCGTAGATGCGGGCGGATTCGTCCCGCTGCTTGATCATCTTGACGAGGATCTGCATGATTTCGTCGTCGCTGACCGGGTCCTTGCCCAGTCCGCGGTTGGCGATGTCCCGGTCCTTTATCGCAGCCTGGATCAGCCGCAACGTCGACGTCCGGCACGTATCCTTGGCCTTCAGGGCATCCTTGAGGGAATTGGCGAGCACGTCTCGCATCATGTTCTTTCTCCGCGAAAAAGCCGTTGGGCCGGCAGGGTCGATTGTGGCTTTTCCTTGTCAATTGACCCGCAGTAATAGCCAGTACCGCCCGCCCAGGCAAATCAATTAGACAAGCCGTTGAATCCGATGGACGTTAATTCCATGGTTTCCACAGTGAAGAATTGACCTGGCGTAGCGATCCGTCTATTTTCCGGCACCTGCACGAAAATGTAATCAGGGCTTCAAGCGCGCTTTGCCGCGCAGCCTCGATCTGCGACAGAAGATGGCCACTGTCAGCCGGTTCTTCAAGGGAACCGGGGGCAAACGGCTAAACCAAGGAACGGAATATGACCGCGACAGCCCCCTGGACCACCCGCAAGCCAACCGCCCTTCTCGTTCTCGCCGACGGGACCGTGATTGAAGGCCGTGGGATCGGCGCGACGGGCAAGGTGCAGGCGGAGGTCTGCTTCAACACGGCGCTCACCGGCTACGAGGAAATCCTGACCGATCCGTCTTACCTCGGCCAGGTCGTCACCTTCACCTTCCCGCATGTCGGCAATGTCGGCACCAACGCGGAAGACATCGAGGACCTGACGCCTGCCGCCCGTCACGGCGCCGTCGGCGTGATCTTCAAGGCCGACATCACGGACCCCTCGAACTACCGCGCCGCCCAGCACCTCGACGCTTGGCTGAAGGCCCGCGGCATCATCGGCCTCTGCGGCGTCGACACCCGCGCACTGACGGCCTGGATCCGCGAGAACGGTGCCCCGAACGCGGTGATTGCCCACGACCCGGCCGGCGTCTTCGACCTCGAAACGCTGAAGGCGGAAGCAAAAGCCTGGAGCGGCCTCGAAGGCCTCGACCTCGCCAAGGTCGCGACCTCCGGCCAGTCCTCGGTCTGGACGGAAACCCCCTGGGTCTGGAACAAGGGCTTCGGCACGCTCGGTGCCGAGGACGCGAAATACCATGTCGTCTGCGTCGACTACGGCGTGAAGCGCAACATCCTGCGCCTCTTCGCCGGGCTTGACGCGAAGGTGACGGTGGTACCGGCGACGACCAGCGCCGACGACATCCTTTCGCTCAATCCCGACGGCATCTTCCTCTCGAACGGCCCGGGAGACCCGGCCGCGACCGGCGTCTATGCCGCACCGATCATCCGCAAGCTCATCGACAGCGGCCTGCCGGTCTTCGGCATCTGCCTCGGCCACCAGATGCTGGCGCTGGCACTCGGCGGCACGACCGAGAAGATGCACCAGGGCCACCACGGCGCCAACCATCCGGTGAAGGACTTCACCACCGGCAAGGTTGAGATCGTGTCGATGAACCACGGTTTCGCGGTCGACTCGAAATCGCTGCCGGAAGGCGTTGAGGAGACTCACGTTTCGCTGTTCGACGGCTCGAATTGCGGCCTGCGCCTCGTCGGCAAGCCGGTGTTTTCGGTCCAGCATCACCCGGAAGCCTCGCCCGGCCCGCAGGACAGCCACTATCTCTTCCGCCGCTTCATGAACATGGTGCGCGAGAGAAAGGGCGAGATGGCGCTCGCAGAGCGCTGATCGGACTCTCTTATTAGCGGATCATTTCGACGGCCCGGCAATCATTGCCGGGCCGTTCGCATTTCGTGGCGCACCCTCAGATAAAAGCGGGCGCAGAGCAGGAACGAGGCACTGCCGAGCCCGACGAGGAAGCCGAGCCAGATGCCGACTCCGCCGAGCCCGAGCGGGAAAGCCATCAGCCACGCAAGGAAGAAGCCGATAGGCCAGTAGGCGATGAGCGCCATCACCATCGGCACGCGCGCATCCTTGAGCCCGCGCAGCAGGCCGCTTGCGATCGCCTGCAGCCCGTCGACGAGCTGGAAGATGCCGGCGACCACGACGAGGTGCGTGGCAAAATCGAGTACCGCCGACGCCTCCGGCTTGCGGGTGTCGATGAAGATGCTGCTGAGCATTCGCGGCAACGAGAAGAACAGGATGCCGCCGGCGATCGCGATGACGCTGGCGATGGCAAGGACGGCGATCGCCGCGCGGACAAGTTCGGCATAGTCGCCGCGACCATGGGCGACACCGATGCGGACGGTTGCCGCCTGCGAGAGGCCAAGCGGGATCATGAAGGCGATGGAGGCAAGCTGCAGCGCAATGCCGTGGGCGGCGAGCTCGATCGTGCCGATCCGCCCCATCAGCAGCGAGGCGGCGGTGAAGAGGCTCACCTCGGCGAGAACGGTCACGCTGATCGGCAGGCCGAGATGCACGACTTCCCAGAGCGCGTGCCAGTCCGGCCGCCAGAAGCGGACGAAAAGCTCGTACTTGCGGGTCTGTTCGAGGGCCTGGATATAGACGACCATGGCGAGGAAGCTCGCCCACTGCACGCAGACGGCGACGATCGCGGCACCCGTCATGCCGAGTGCCGGCAGGCCGAAATGACCAAGCACGAGGCCATAGGCCAGCACGCCGTTCATCAGCAGCACGCCGAGCGTCACATAGAGCACGATCCCCGCCCGGCCGATGGCGCTGACGAGCGCCCGCAGCACGGCGAAGAGCAGCGCCGGCAAGAGTCCGAGCTGAACAATCATCACGTAGCCCGCAGTCAGCGCAGCAACTTCCGGCTTCTGGCCGAGCGCGAGCAGGATCCGCTCCGCGTTGAAGAAGAGCGGCATCGTCAGCAGGGAATAGGCGATCGACGCCCACATGCCCATGCGCAGCGACCGGCGCACCGAAACCACGTCACCGCGGCCATAGGCCTGTGCCACCATCGGCACGACGGCGATCGAAAGCCCCGAACCGAAGATGAAGATGGTGAAGAAGAACTGGCCGGCAAGCACCATCGCCGCAAGCGACTGCGCACCCAGTTGCCCGATGATGACGACATCGGTGGTATGGATGCCGAGCTGGGCGAGCTGTGCGCCGATCAGCGGAATCCCGAGCGCCAGCGTTGCGCGGATATGCGCGCCCCAGCTGTTGGAGAAGCCGACCGGCCGAACTGCGGTATGCGTGGACATGTTCAGAACCCTGGACGAAAAAAGCCGCTTGCAGGAAATCTGGCAAGCGGCGGACAGCGTCACCGTTACGCGAGCCGTCCGGAACGCGCAACCCGAAAGGGCGTTCCTTCAGCAAAACTCGTCGACATATCAATTCGCCTTATGGTGCCGTGCAAAATCGTCCGGGCTCGCGCGGACGGCGGCGAAACGTTCAGCTTTCGAGGTCCCGCTTCAAACGATCCAGCAGCGATACGGCATTCGCCGCATACTCACCGATCCACCGGTCATGAATCGCCTTGATCGGCAACGGGTTCAGGATGTTGTGGCGCTCCCGCCCTTCCCTCTTGACGATGACGAGGTCGGCACCTTCCAGCACCTTCAGGTGCTGCATCACCGTACAGCGGTCAAGTGCGGGAAAAGACTCGCAAAGCGCCCCGGTCGTCAGCGGCGCCTCCTTCAGCCGGTCGAGCATCGCCCGCCGCACCGGCGCGGCCAGCGCCTTGAAGACCAGATCCTCCTGATTCGCACTTGACATGTTATATTTTTATAACACTATTGGAGCTCCGCCAAGAGGAGGAGACGACCATGAACGGTCCGCTGAAGTTCAGAGTATCCGCGCATATCTCCAAACCCGTGGGCGAGGTTTTCGAAGCCGTCGTCGACCCCGCCACGCTCTCACGCTACTTCACCACGGGCGGCGCCAAGGGGCGGCTCGAAACCGGCGCGACGGTCTATTGGGATTTCCATGACTTTCCCGGCGCCTTCCCGGTCGAAGTGGTGGAGGTCGTACCGGATCGCCGCATCGTGCTGCGCTGGGAGGCGAACGAAGGTCCGCCCGCCGAGGGCGAGGCGGTGACGACACAGGCCGGATACAAGACCACCGTGACGATGGAGTTCGAACCGCTCGACGACGGACGCACGCTCGTCACCATCGCCGAGGAAGGCTGGCGGCCGACGGAGGGCGGGCTCCGCGCCTCCTACGGCAATTGCCAGGGCTGGATGCAGATGCTCTGCGCCATGAAGGCCTGGCTCGAATACCGCATCAACCTGCGCGAAGGGATGTTCAGATAGGCAGGCGGAGGCCGGCTGCGGCATCCGCCTCAGCGTCGACGCTCAGACGTCGCCGGAGAAAGTGTCGCAGGCCCCGACCTTGCCGGCGTCATAGCCGCGCTTGAACCACTTCATCCGCTGTGCCGAGGTGCCGTGGTTGAAGCTGTCGGGAACGACATAGCCCTGGCTGCGCTTCTGCAGCGTGTCGTCGCCGATCTGCTGCGCGGCGTTCAGCGCCTCCTCGATGTCGCCGGCGGAGAGAAGCCCCTTCTGGTCTGTGCGCTTGGCCCAGATGCCGGCGAAGCAGTCGGCCTGCAGCTCGACACGCACGGACATGCGGTTCGCCTCGCCCTCGCCCATCGTCTGGCGCATCTGGTTGAACTTCGGCAGGATGCCCGTCAGGTTCTGCACGTGATGGCCGACCTCGTGGGCGACCACATAGGCCTGGGCGAAGTCACCGGACGCGCCGAACTGGCGGGCGAGTTGCTGGAAGAAGTCCGTGTCGAGATAGACCTTGCGGTCACCCGGACAGTAAAAAGGGCCGGTCGCCGACGACGCCGTGCCGCAGGCCGACCGCGTCACGCCTGAAAAGAGCACCAGCCTCGGTTCTTCGTAACGCTCGCCTGAGGCGGAAAAGATCGTGTTCCAGGTGTCCTCGGTCTCGGCGAGCACGACGCCGACGAAGTTGCCGATCTCCTTCTCCTGCGGCGAGAGTTCGCGCTGCGTCGTCTGCTCGTAGCCGGGGCCGCTCGTCGAGCCGTCATCCAGCATCTGCAGCATGTCGATCCCCATCATCTTCAGGACGAAGTAGAGGACGATCAGGATCACGATGGTCGAGAAGCTCAAGCCCCCGCCGCGCCGCCCGACCGGGATACGCAGGCCCGAGCGGCCGAACGGATCGCGCCCCATGCCGGTGCCGCCCGTCGAGGCGCTGCGACGATCCTCGATATTCTGCGACTGACGTCGGCCTCTCCATTCCATGTCGGCACCTCTTCTTCCGGCTTCATTCTTCTGTCCGCAAGAACAGTCTATAGCCGAAAGCGTTCCCGCCGGCCATCCGGAGCGCCGCGCGAGCGGCCCCAATCAGAGGTTCGGGCGCTTGTCCCTCCACGGCCGGGCCTCTTCCAGCTGCCCGGCGAGCCGGAAGAGCGTTTCCTCGTCGGCAAAGCGGCCGACGAAATGCATGCCGACCGGCAGCCCCTCCCGCGACCAGCAGAGCGGCACCGACATTGCCGGCTGTCCGGTGACGTTGAAGACCGGCGTCCAGGGGATGAACCCGAACGTCTCGGCGGCGAGCTGCTCGGCGATGCCGAGCTTCTTCAGGAGCCACCCGCCGCGGATGTGCCCCATCACCCGGATGAGCGCCTTTTCGATCGGCTTCGGCTGCAGCGCGCCGATCTTCACCGGCAGGCTGGAAAGAACCGGCGTCATCAGCACGTCGTGGTTCTCGAAGAAGCCGAGAACAGACCGGGCGGCAAGCTTCAGGTAACGCATCGCCGCGGCGAGTTCGGCGGAGGAGAAGGCCTGGCCGAGGAGCGCAAGCCCGAAGGAAGACGCATCATAATCCTCCGGCCGTATCTTCACGCCGGCCATCTCCGCGGTGAACGCGATGTCGGCACGCAGCTCGGCGGCAAGCACCGTCAGGAAGGCCATGGAAAACGCCGTGCGGTCGACGGCCGGTGCTGCCTCCACCACCTCGTGCCCGAGCTCTTCCAGAAGCCGCACCGCCTCGGCGAAGGCAGCCTTCACCTCCGGTGCGACGGCCTGCCCGAGCATCGGCGCGTCCGAGACCGCGATCCGCAGCCTCCCCGGCGGTCGGCCGACCGCCGTGAGCCATGACCCGGAATAGGCCGGCAGCGGATGCGGCGTGCCGATATCCGGCCCGTGGGTGGCGTCGAGCATGGCCGCCGAATCGCGCACCGAGCGCGTCAGCACGTGCTCGCCGGCGAAACCCGACCAGGCCTCGCCGATGAAGGGACCCGCGGGCGTTCGCCCGCGCGTCGGCTTCATACCGAAGAGGCCGCAGGCGGACGCGGGAATACGGATCGACCCGCCGCCGTCGCCGCCCGATGCCATCGGCACCATGCCGGCAGCGACCGCCGCCGCCGAGCCGCCGCTCGATCCGCCCGGCGTCAGGCTCGTGTCCCAGGGATTGCGGCAGGGGCCGAAGACCTCCGGCTCGGTATAGGGCGTCAAACCGAACTCCGGCGTGTTGGTCTTGCCGAGAAAGATCACGCCGGCCTTGCGCCAGCGTTTGACGAGCTCGTTCTCTCCGGCAGCCGGAATACGCGCCCAGAGCCGGTTGCCGTTCGAGGTTGGCACGCCTTCGACCTGGGCAAGCAAGTCCTTCACGAGGAAGGGAACGCCGGCAAACGGCCCCTCGCCTGCCGGTTCCGCCGCCTGCCGCCGCGCCGTGTCGAACATCGGCCGGACGACGGCGTTGAGCTTCGGATTATCCCGCTCGATCCGGGCGATCGCTGTCTCGACGAGTTCGAGCGCCGACACCTCTTTGCGCCGGACCAGTTCCGCCAGTCCGAGCGCGTCGTAATTCAAATAATCTTCAAACATGTGAGCCCCCCACGGAAGCCGCAGGCTAGCACGCGCAAATTCCGGAGCAACCTGCCGATTTTACCGGGGGAAATTCTTCCAGTGGGTGTATATTTTACAAATACAACCAATGGATGGAGACTTGCAGATGGCCTATCCCGTTCACAACCAGCAGGCCGACGCCATGACCCTGTTTCTGGCAAACGGCACACAGGTCAATCTTCCGGGCAACGGCGACGCCAATGCGGGAGATGCGATCGACCGCATCAGTTACCACCAGCTGACCTATGACCGCGTCGGCGGCTGGGTGGTCGCGGACGGCACCCAGCTGACGGCGAGCTATGCCGGCGGACAGAACGTCTATCTGACGACGCCGCAGCATTTCGAGGTCGTCTATCACTATAATGGTCCGTGAAAGACGGCTGGACATCCCCCAGAAGGCACGCCCCCGGCGATGCCGCAAACGCGCGGCGTCGCGGAGAAGCGGCTGATACTCCCTCTTGTCGATCATGCACTTGAACGCATTTGTTCGGCGGCCTCTCGTGCGTCCAGGTGCTTGAACGCCCCACGACACCGGAGCATTTCGACACGTGGACGTCGCGGGCTCCGATCGTATCGGCATCCTCTGAAGGCGCCCTCCCCAACTTTCCTCGCGCGCGATGAATTTTGGGGTTCCGCTACGGCAAACAATTCCCTATAAGCCGCTTCTAGCCTGAAAAGACCCTCCTTGCGCGCCGGCCGGTGAATTGCCCTGGCCGGTTTTTCGCGCAACAAGAAATTGGAAGACGCCGATGCCCAAGCGCCAAGATATCAAGTCCATCCTCATCATTGGCGCGGGGCCGATCGTCATCGGTCAGGCATGCGAATTCGACTATTCCGGCACTCAGGCCGTCAAGGCGCTGAAAGAGGAAGGTTACCG
>DATGWU010000204.1:0-2519 GCA_035299345.1 Rhizobium sp. | reverse complement strand
GGCGTCCCCGCCGCCTCGCCGTCCGTTTCGAGCGGCGCGGCCGCCGGGTCGAAGCCGCGCCGCTTGTCTCCGGTCAGTCCCCGCTGAATGTCACCGCGGATCTGGGCGGCGGTGTCGCCCGTCTTTCGGCGTCGGGGATCGGTCATCGTCTGCTCCGTGTGTCGCGGGCCTTCCGGCCCTCAGTGACTGGCCTGCAGGTCGGCTTCGGCCCGGGCAAGATAGGTCTTCACCGTCCTGTCGGTATTGGCGGCAAGCCAGTTCGCCATCGCCTCCTCCTGCTGCAGGATGGTCTCGAAGACGGCCTTCGATTGCGTGTCGCCGACCGCCTCGGCGGCCGCGATGAGCACGCGGTAGCTCTCGATTTCCATGTGCTCGGAGGTGTAGCCGGCAAGGGTCCCCTTGACGACCTCGTCGCTCGCGAAGATGCCGCTCATTCCCTGCATGGTGGCGGTGAACTTGCCGGCGACATCCTTCAGCATCGACGGATCGTCGTCGAGACGGTCGAGAACGCGTTCCAGCGCCTCGGACTGGCCGCGGGTCTCCTCGATGTGATGCTCGATGCGGGTGCGCAGTTCCGGATAGTTGTCGAGCCGCTTGGCCTGCGATGTGAGCATGGTGATCGCCTGCTCCTCCATGGCGTGGGCGTCCCGAATCCAGCTGATATAGTTGTCGCGCAGTTCGCTCATGGCGTCTTTTCTCCGAGTGTTGTTTCGATCTGTCGAGACAGGGAGAACCCCCGGAGGCCTCAAGGGTTCCCTGCATGCTCGCCGATGTGCCGCAGGTCCTCGACAAGGGATTGCCGCGCCGCCGCGACATCGGCATGGCCGCGAACGCGCAAACGGCGGTCGCGCCGAGAGCGACCACCCGTCGAGGGCGCAGGGAACCATTTGGCCTTGGCCCCGGTTTGGCACATGAGCGCCGTATCCGTCGGAGAGAGCGTCATGGCGGACGCAAGTCGCGTTGCCTCCCGCGGATGACGGCGTCGTCTCCACTCACGAAAGGAGCATTGCCATGAAAGTGTCCGACATCATGTCGCGCGACGTCCAGGTCGCCAGCCCGCACCAGAGCATCGCCGAGATCGCTAAAATCATGGCCGATCGGGAGATCGGCTTCATGCCCGTCGGCGAGGATGACCGGCTGATCGGGACCGTCACCGACCGTGACCTCGTCACCCGTGCACTCGCCGATGGCCTCGGCACCGACGCGAAGGTGCGCGAGGTGATGACGCGTGACGTCAAATACTGCTTCGAGGACGAGGATCTCGCCGAGGTGACGCGCAACATGGGCAAGGTCAAGGTCCGCCGTCTGCCGGTGGTGAACCGTGACAAGCGGCTGACCGGCGTCGTTTCGATCGGCGATGCCGCGCTCGGGGATGCGCAGGCCGCCGGTTCGGGCCTCAGCAAGGTTGCCCGTCCGGGCGGCGCCCACGCGCACTAGAAGCGATGCGTGCACCATGAGCCGGCGCGGGCTGCGTTCCGCGTCGGTTGCTGGATCGGGCGCTCGCGCCTGCGGGCAAGGTCGACACGCATGGAGGAATGCATCGCCGAGGTCCTCGACCGCATCTACCACAATGCCTGAGGCGCCAGTTCAGGGCATCGAGTTGGCAAGCTCGGCGGATTCTCCGAGCTCCATCTGCAGCCGCTGACGGGCGCGGAAGAGGCGGCTTTTCACGGTTCCGACAGCGCAACCGCAGATAACGGCCGCATCCTCGTAGCGCTCGCCGAGCATGACGACCAGGACGATGATTTCGCGATGGTGCTGCGGCAGGCGCGAAAGGGCGCGCTTGACGTCGGAAAGACGCAAACTGCCTTCCTGGTCGGCGGCGATCTGGGGCATCTGCGAGACGCAATCCTCGATGCCGACCGGTTCGCGATCGGCCGTGCGCCTGCGGGTGAGAAAGGTATTGCGCATGATGGTGAAGAGCCAGGACTTGAGGCGGGTGCCGCGTTCGAACTTGTCGAGGTTGGCGAGCGCCTTCGTCAACGTCTCCTGCACGAGGTCGTCGGCTTCGTCCGGTTTTCGGCAGAGAGACCTGGCGAAAGCGCGCAGGGCCGGTATGAGGTCGACGAGCTCGTGATGCGCGACAGTTCCTTGCGGATACGTGTTCACGACCGGTAATCCTCTTGGTTGCCAGCGGTGCGGGTGTTCCCGGTCAACGCGACAGGCCGGTCCTGGTTCCCGAGACTTCCACGTTAAGTTGCCTGCGCCCGTCCGCGGCGAATGCGTTGAAAAGGATCGCGCCGGGGCATATTCTTCCCCCGAGGAGAGGAAATCTTCCTCGCCATGTTCCATCGTGCGCTTCGACCTTGCGAGCGGCGTGCGGCAATCTCCGGGGACCAGGTTTGAGCGAAACCAAAGACCGAAAAGGCCGCAGGCCGGCCGGCAAGGGCGTCGATGCGAAGCTGCGTGAGCTTCTGGCCGAGATCGAAAGCTGCTCCGTTCCGCCGCGCATCGAGGCGCTCGCGAAAGAGCTTCAGGCGGCGCTCGACCTGCGCGCCGAGAAGAAATAGGCCTGGCCC
>DATGWU010000203.1:0-19082 GCA_035299345.1 Rhizobium sp. | reverse complement strand
GGAAGCGCAACAGCGCCGGAAATGCATCCCTTCGAGTAGAATCCGTAGGGCGTCGGCGCTGCCCGACTGGGAAGCTCGATGCCGCCGAATATCTGCTTGGCCGGCACCCGCTCGGTTGCCTTCCCGCTTTCCGCCAGCATTAGAAACGGTGCGGTTATGGCAATCGTCGCCAACCGAATCAGCCTCGTTTTCGTCCGCAATCTCATGTCCTCGTTCCGCCGAAAGCCTGTCTTCGCCGCCGCAGGTGATTTGCCTTCAAGTGTAGCGTGGATTTGGAGTTTGGTGAATCCGTGGCCATGCGCACCCTCCTCCGCCGCATTTGCCCGAGGCCTGTTTTTTGCCGCTGTTTTGCTTATGTTGATAAAACTCTGACAAAAATAAGGGGTGATTTGGTTATGCGATTGGCTCTTGTCGGGATGGGATTATTCGCTTTCGCGACGACGCTAGTTGCTGCTCCGGATCGCGTGCCGGCCCAGGAGCTTCAGTGGCGTCACGCCATTTCAGTGATTGAACCTCCGAAATACCCGAAGGACTTTCCGCACTTCGACTATGTCAACACCGATGCCCCGAAGGGCGGCAACCTCAATCTTTCCGCATCGGGGACGTTCGACAGTTTCAACCCGGTGCTCGATAAGGGAGAGCTGGCCGCGGCTCTGACGCCGCGCCTCTCGCTGGTCACGGAAACCCTGCTCAAACCTTCGATGGACGAAGTCGACGCGGTCTACGGGCTTCTTGCGGAGGCGGTTGCCTTCCCCGACGACTACTCCTTCGCGAAGTTCCGATTGCGCCCGGAGGCGAAATGGGCGGACGGCACACCGGTTACCGCCGAAGATGTCGTCTTCAGTTTCGACAAGTTCAAGGAACTCAATCCGCTCTATACGAACTACTATCGCCATGTGCTGAAGGCTGAAAAAACGGGCGAACGGGAAGTCACCTTCACCTTCGATGAGAAAAACAACCGCGAGCTGCCGGTCATCATCGGTGAACTCGACATCGTCCCGAAGCACTGGTGGGAGGCCAAGGGGGCTGACGGCAAGCCTCGAGACATAGCCAAGACCACGCTCGAGCCGATCATGGGATCAGGCCCTTACCGTATCGCGTCCTTTTCGCCTGGCGCAAAGATCCGCTACGAGCTTCGCGACGACTATTGGGGCAAGGACCTCAACGTCAACATCGGCTACAACAATTTCCGTAGCCAGACCTACACCTACTTCGCTGATCTCGATGTCGAGTTCGAAGCCTTCCGTTCGGGTAATGTGGATTTCTGGGCTGAGAACTCAGCGATGCGGTGGGCAAGGTCCTACGACTTCCCGGCCGTCGACGAGGGACGGGTCAAGCGGGAGGTGCTGGACAACGAATACAAGACCTCCGGCATTCTGGTGGGCTTCATACCGAACATGCGACGGGACAAGTTTAAGGACATTCGCGTTCGCAAGGCGCTCAATTACGCCTTCGATTTCGAGGAACTGAACCGGACGGTCTTCTTCGACCAGTATCAGCGGATCGATAGTTACTTCTATGGTTCGGAGCTCGCGTCGAAAGGGCTGCCTGAAGGCAAGGAACTGGAGATTCTGCAGTCGCTCAAGGACGAGGTGCCGCCCGAGGTGTTTTCGGAGGAATACCGCAATCCGATCGGGGGAGACCCGGCGAAACTGAGAGAAAACCTGCGCAAGGCGATCGGTCTCTTGAAGGAGGCGGGTTACGAACTGCGTAACGGACGGATGATCCTCGCTTCTACCGGTGTACCCCTCTCGTTTGAGATCCTGCTGAACGGACCAACGATCGAAAAGGTGGCCCTGCCTTTCGCGGACAACCTGAAGAAGATCGGCGTAGCGGTGTCTGTTCGAACCGTCGACGCCTCGCAATACACCAATCGTGTCCGCAGCTTCGACTACGACATGATCTACCTGGGCTGGGCGCAAAGCCTCAATCCCGGCAACGAGCAGAGCGACTACTGGGGGTCGAAGTCCGTCGACGCGCCCGGTTCCCGCAATTATGCGGGCATCAGCAATCCCGCAATCGACAAGCTCGTTAACCAGATCGCGTTTGTGAAGGACCGCGAGACGCTGGTTGCGACGGTGAAGGTGCTCGACCGGCTTCTGCTGGCGGGAAGCTATACCGTGCCCTCCTACACCATGCGATCGTCGCGTATCGCCTACTGGGACAAGTTCGGACGCCCGGAGCCGCTCCCGACCTATGGCATCGGCTTTCCCCAGATCTGGTGGGCGAAAGATACTACGGAATGAAGGGCAGGGGTTTGCGCCGTTCCCCTGACGGGCTAGGAATGGGTAATGCGAATCGCCGCTCGCCGAGCGAGGCCGCGGCTGGAAAGGACCAACCAGTTGATCGCAGGGCATGAGACGGACATTGGCGTGACAAGCATCCGGCTTGTCGGAGCAATGATACGATGAGCGGCTATATCCTGCGGCGCCTGCTTCTGATGATCCCGACCATCGTCGGCATCATGGGCATTTCCTTCCTGGTGATTCAGTTCGCGCCCGGCGGCCCGGTCGAGCAGGTGATCGCGCAGCTGACCGGTCAGGGCGACAGCGCCGACCAGCGGCTGACGGGTGGTGGCGATCTCGTTGCCCAGCAGCAGTTCGGGGCCGACGAGACGAGTTCGAAATACCGCGGGGCCCAGGGTCTCGATCCCGAACTCATCGCGAAACTCGAAAAACAGTTCGGCTTCGACAAGCCGCCGCTCACCCGCTTCGCCGAGATGATGTGGAACTACATCCGCTTCGATTTCGGCGAGAGTTTCTTCCGCAATACCTCGGTCGTCGACCTGATCGTCGAAAAGATGCCCGTGTCGGTTTCTCTCGGCGTGTGGATCCTGCTTATTTCCTACGCGATCTCGATCCCCCTCGGCATCAAGAAGGCGGTGGAAGACGGTTCGCCATTCGACGTATGGACCTCCGGGGTCATCGTCATCGGATATGCGGTTCCGAGCTTTCTCTTCGGTATCCTGCTGATCGTCCTCTTCGCCGGCGGTTCCTTCTTCGACTGGTTTCCGCTGCGCGGGCTCGTCTCGGATAACTTTGCCGAGCTCTCCTGGTGGGAGAGAATCATCGACTATTTCTGGCACCTGACGCTGCCGTTGATTGCGCTCTCGCTTTCGGCCTTTGCCACGACGACCCTGCTTACCAAGAACTCGTTCATCGACGAGATCAAGAAACAGTATGTCATCACGGCGCGCGCCAAGGGGCTTTCCGAGCGCCAGGTGCTCTACGGCCACGTCTTCCGCAACGCCATGTTGATCGTCATCGCCGGCATTCCGGGCGCCTTCATCTCTGCCTTTTTCACGGGCTCCCTGCTGATCGAAAACATCTTCTCGCTCGATGGTCTCGGTCGTCTCGGCTATCTGTCTGTGGTCAATCGTGACTATCCGATCGTCTTTGCGACGCTCTACATCTTCTCTCTGATGGGGCTCTTCGTCGGCCTTGTCTCTGACCTGATCTATACCTGGATCGATCCGCGCATCGACTTCGAGCGGAGGGACGTCTGAGATGTCCGTGTCCGAACCGATCGCGGTAAAGGAAACTCTGGGGCCGGGCAGGAAGCCCTGGCTTTCGCCGACCAATCGCAGGCGCCTCGAAAACTTCAAGGCCAACCGGCGTGGTTTCTGGTCTTTCTGGATCTTCATGATCCTTTTCGTACTCAGCCTCTTTGCTGAGTTGATCGCCAATGATCGGCCGCTCGTTGCGTCCTACAAGGGCGAACTCCTGTTCCCGGTTCTCGTCGACTACCCGGAGGAGAAGTTCGGCGGTTTTCTAGCGGTGACCGATTACCGTTCACCCTTCATCGCCGACGAGATCAATGCCAACGGCTGGATGGTCTGGCCGCCGATCCGTTACTCCTATCGCACAGTCAATTCGGAGATCCCCCATTCGGCCCCGACGCCGCCGTTCTGGCTGATGAGCAAGGAAGAGCGCTGCAAGGGCTATCCACTCGGCGCAGAGGATCCGGGTTGCGTACTCGGAAACCTCAATTGGCTCGGCACCGACGATCAGGCCCGGGACGTTACTGCTCGCATGATCTACGGCTTCCGTATTTCGGTGCTGTTCGGCCTCGCGCTTACCCTCTGTTCGGCAGTCATCGGCGTCACCGCCGGCGCGGTTCAGGGTTACTTCGGCGGATGGACGGATCTTCTGATGCAGCGCTTCATCGAGATATGGTCGTCGATGCCGGTGCTCTATATCCTGCTCATCATCGCGGCGATCCTGCCGCCCGGGTTTCTCGTGCTGCTCGGTATCATGCTGCTCTTTTCGTGGGTGAGCTTCGTGGGTATCGTCCGCGCCGAGTTTCTGCGAGCCCGCAACTTCGAATATGTGAATGCCGCCCGCGCGCTCGGGGTGGGCAACTGGACGATCATGTTCCGCCACCTCCTTCCCAATGCGATGGTAGCCACGCTGACTTTCCTCCCGTTCATTCTGTCGGGTTCCATAACCACGCTCACTTCGCTCGATTTCCTCGGCTTCGGCATGCCGCCGGGCTCTCCTTCGCTCGGTGAACTCATCGCCCAGGGCAAGCGCAACCTGCAGGCTCCGTGGCTCGGTCTCACCGCCTTCTTCACCATGTCGATCATGCTGTCGCTGCTGATCTTCGTGGGCGAGGCGGTGCGCGATGCCTTCGATCCAAGAAAGACCTTCAAATGACCGAGACGCTTCTTTCGGTCCGGGACCTTTCAGTTGCCTTCCGGCAGGGTGAGCGGGAAACGCTCGCCGTCGATCACGTGAGCTTCGACGTCCGGCAGGGCGAGGCCGTCGCCCTGGTCGGCGAGTCGGGGTCCGGCAAATCGGTATCGGCGAATTCCGTCCTAAGACTCTTGCCCTATCCGGCGGCAAGCCATCCTTCGGGCGAGATCCTCTTTGAGGGTCGCGACCTGCTGAAGCTTCCCGAAACGGATCTCCGCCGTGTGCGTGGCAACGACATCACGATGATCTTCCAGGAGCCGATGACCTCGCTCAATCCGCTTCACACCATAGAGAAGCAGATCGGGGAGATTCTCGCCCTGCATCAGGCGATGAGCGGACCGGCGGCGCGTGAGCGGACGCTGGAGCTGTTGCGTCAGGTCGGCATTCGCGATCCGGAGAAGCGGCTTGCCGCCTATCCGCACGAGCTTTCGGGCGGGCAGCGCCAGCGCGTGATGATCGCCATGGCACTCGCCAACCGTCCGAAGCTGCTGATCGCCGACGAACCGACGACCGCACTCGACGTGACCGTTCAGGCACAGATCCTTGAGCTCCTCAGCTCGCTGAAGGCGACGCACGGCATGTCGATGCTGTTTATCACCCATGACCTCGGCATCGTTCGCAAGTTCGCCGATCGCGTCTGCGTCATGACCGGGGGGCGTATTGTCGAAAGCGGTCCTGTTGAGGAGATCTTCTCAAATCCGCAACATGCCTACACGCGCCATCTTCTCGCCTCCGAGCCGCGCGGGGCGCCGCCGCCTTCCGATTCCGGCAAGCCGATCGTGATGGAGGGCAAGGACATACGTGTCTGGTTTCCGATCAAGACGGGTTTCCTGCGCAAGGTGGTCGATCACGTCAAGGCGGTGGATGGCGTCGACATGGTGCTCCGGGCCGGGCAGACGCTCGGCGTGGTCGGCGAATCCGGTTCGGGCAAGACCACACTTGGTCTGGCGCTCGCGCGCATGATTTCCTCGACCGGGAGGATCGGCTTTATCGGCCAGGAAATCGACGGCTATTCGCACAAGGACATGCGTCCTCTGCGCAACCGCCTGCAGATCGTCTTCCAGGATCCCTATGGTTCCCTGAGTCCCCGCATGTCGGTTGGCGAGATCATTGCCGAAGGACTGAAGGTTCACGAACGCGATCTTTCTGCGGATGAGCGCGATGCAAGAGTTTGCTGGGCGCTGGAGGAAGTGGGCCTTGATACCGCAACCCGGTGGCGATACCCGCACGAGTTCTCCGGCGGTCAGCGGCAGCGTATCGCGATCGCGCGTGCCATGGTGCTGAAGCCACGTTTCGTGATGCTGGACGAACCGACCTCAGCGCTCGACATGAGTGTGCAGGCGCAGGTGGTCGATCTCCTGCGCGACCTGCAGAAGCGGCACGACCTCGCCTACCTCTTCATCAGCCACGATTTGCGCGTCGTGAAGGCGCTTGCAAACGACGTCATCGTCATGCGCATGGGCCAGGTGGTGGAGCAGGGGCCTGCCAGCGAAATCTTTGGGAATCCGAGGACCGAATACACTCGCGCCTTGCTCGCCGCAGCCTTCAATCTTGAGGCGGTCAGGACCGCCGCAATCAGTCAGTAGCCGGATAAGGGTACCCCATGGCCGAGAAGAGCCCCGTCGTCATCGATCTCAAGTTCGGCCGTGCAAGCGTGACCGCGGCGCTTGGGAACGCGTTTGCCGGCCGCGAAGTCATCGACATGGCGCTGCCTGAAAACGCCAGCCGCGATTTGAGCGGCATCTCCTACGCGGTGGTCTGGAAGCCCGACCCGCAGCTCTTCGCTCGCGCCAGCGACCTGAAGGTGATCTTCTCCGGCGGAGCGGGCGTGGACCACATTCTCTCGGCTTATGAGCTGCCAGACCTGCCTGTCGTGCGCTTCGTGGATCGTAGCCTGACCGATCGCATGAGCGAATGGGTCGTGTTACAGGCGCTCACCCATCTGCGTCGCGTTCCGGCCTATGCGGTGCAGCAGCGCGCACGGGTCTGGAATGAGATTGACCCGCAGCCGGAGGCGCGCGATGTCACCGTCGGCATCATGGGGCTCGGTGTCCTCGGTCAAGACGCGGCCCGAAAACTCAAGGTCCTGGGCTTCAACGTGATCGGATGGTCCCGAACCGAGAAGATAATCGACGGCATTGAAACCTTTGATGCCGCCGGCCTCGATGCATTCCTCGCCGGAACCGACATCCTTGTCGGCCTTTTGCCGCTCACGCCCGACACGCGGGGCATTTACGACGGGCGTCTGTTCGCTCGGCTACGTCAGGGCGGTGCGCTCTCCAAGCCGGTTTTCATCAATGCGGGGCGGGGCGGCAGCCAGGTCGAGGCCGATGTCGTTGCTGCGCTGGAAAACGGTGTCTTGGGCGGAGCTTCGCTCGATGTTTTCGAAGTGGAGCCGCTTTCTCCGGAAAGCCCGTTATGGGGCATGGAGAACGTGATCGTTACCCCGCATGCCGCTGCCGCCTCGGATGTCAGGGCATTGTTTGCTCATGTCGAAGAGCAGATCGCGCGGTTCGAATCGGGCATGTCGCTCGAGCACGTCGTAGACCGGAAGGCGGGCTACTGACCTCGGCCATGTGTTTGCCGGGAACATTGGTCCTGGCCGTCCGTTCCTCCTTCGATTGCTCGAAAGCCGGAAGCAACTCGGTGAGGAGAAAGCCATGGCCAGCGGCCCGGACAAGCAGGAAGTCAACATCGAGAACATCGAGAACAGCGATACCGACCGGCGCCCGCGGCCCGCGCCCGCCGTTCAGGTGCGACAGGGCTCTCTCGGCCGGCCGGTGCTGGTCGTCCTGCTCGTGGGCCTGATCCTTGCAATGCTGTTCTGGGTGCCGGTGGAGTGGTGGGGCAACGCGATTGCTCCGGAGAGGGAGTCGAACGACACCCGGATCGAACAGCCGGCGTCGCCAACCGCGCCAAACGAGGTCACCGGTGGAACGAGCGGCGGCGGCTGAGCATAGCTTCGGTTCTGCTATGGACTTTGGGAGAGGTTTTTTCGATAAGGTTGCGTCGGGAGCAGTCGACCTCAGGCCGGCTCGTGAACTGGCGGCCTGACCCGGCCGTATCTGGCAGGGCGGACATCCGATGACCAAGACCGATATCGCGACACGTGTGTACAATCACACTTGGAAGCTTGATCCTATCGTTCGCAGCCTGATCGATACCGATTTTTACAAGCTCCTGATGTTGCAGATGATCTGGAAACAGTATCCGGACGTCGATGCCACCTTCAGCGTGATCAACCGGACGACCACCGTGCATCTCGCCAACGAGATCGACGAGGGGGAACTACGCGAACAGCTCGATTACGCTCGTTCGCTGCGTCTCACAAAAAAGGAAGCGATCTGGCTCGCCGGCAACACGTTCTACGGCAGATCGCAGATCTTCGAGCCGGAGTTCCTGAGCTGGTTTGCCGACTTTCAACTCCCCGAATATGAGCTGTCGAAGAAGGATGGCCAGTATGTCCTTCACTTTCACGGGCGTTGGAAAGAAACCACGATGTGGGAGATTCCGGCACTCGCCATCATCAACGAGTTGCGTTCGCGCGCGGTCATGAAGTCTCTGGGCCTCTTCACGCTGGACGTTCTCTATGCCCGCGCAAAAGCCAAGATGTGGGCCAAGGTGGAACGGCTGCGCGACTTGCCGGGGCTCAGGATTTCCGATTTCGGCACGCGCCGCCGACACAGCTTCCTCTGGCAACGTTGGTGTGTCGAGGCGCTGAAGGAGGGGATCGGCCCCGCCTTCACCGGCACCAGCAACGTCCTGCTCGCGATGGATTCCGACCTCGAGGCAGTCGGCACCAACGCGCATGAATTGCCGATGGTGCTGGCGGCGCTTGCGCGGAACGATGCCGAACTCGCGGCGGCTCCCTACCAGGTGCTGCGCGACTGGAAACAACTCTACGGCGGCAACCTGCTGATCGTGCTGCCGGATACGTTCGGCACCGCGGCCTTCCTGCGCGATGCGCCCGACTGGGTTGCCGACTGGACCGGGTTCCGGCCCGACAGCGCGCCGCCTATCGAGGGCGGGGAGGAAATCATCGAGTGGTGGCGCAAGATGGGCCGCGATCCGCGTCAGAAGCTCTTGATCTTTTCCGATGCGCTCGACGTCGATGCGATCGTCGACACGTACCGGCACTTCGAGGGCAGGGTCCGGATGAGCTTCGGCTGGGGGACCAACCTCACCAATGACTTTGCAGGCTGCGCTCCGCGTGAGATCGAAAGCCTGAAGCCCATCTCTCTGGTCTGCAAGGTGAGCGAAGCCAACGGCCGGCCGGCTGTCAAACTCTCCGACAATCCGCGCAAGGCGACTGGAGAGCAGGCCGAAATCGAACGCTACCTGAGATTTTTCGGCGGTTCCGGCCGCGTCGAGCAGCCCGTCGTCGTCTGATCCCAGCCTTGCCAAGCAGATCGGGGCGCCTGTAAGCTGCCGGCGAGGAGCCTGCGAAACGGGAGGATCGACAATGGACATGAGCGGAACGGAACGCATAGAGGCGCCGATCGGCGCTGTCTGGCAGGCCTTGAACGACCCGGAAATCCTGCGGCAAGCCATCCCGGGCTGCGAAAGCCTCGACAAGACGAGCGATACCGATATGACCGCGAAGGTCGTGCTGAAGATCGGTCCCATCAAGGCGAAGTTCGAGGGCGCCGTCGCACTTTCGAATCTCGATCCGCCACGCTCCTACACGATCAGCGGCGAGGGCAAGGGCGGGATGGCCGGCTTCGCCAAAGGAGGCGCCGACGTCGCACTGGAAGCCGACGGCGAGGCGGCGACCATACTCAGCTACAATGTCAAAGCGGAGGTTGGCGGCAAGATCGCGCAACTCGGCAGCCGGCTCATCGATTCGACCGCAAAGAAACTGGCGGGAGAGTTCTTTTCCCGCTTCGCCGCGCTCGTCGTCGGCCCGGCACAAGAGGAAGCCTTGCCGTCTGCCTGAAGCGTCGAAGTATAACGAGGAGAGATGGCGGACAGGGAGGGATTCGAACCCTCGGTACGCTTTCACGTACAC
Source organism: Rhizobium sp. (assembly GCA_035299345.1). Lineage (GTDB taxonomy): Bacteria > Pseudomonadota > Alphaproteobacteria > Rhizobiales > Rhizobiaceae > Allorhizobium. Next base: position 9,380 of record DATGWU010000203.1, on the reverse strand, counting down.
ACGCGTTCCAGGCGTGCGCCTTAAACCACTCGGCCACCTGTCCGGTTGACAGCCAGTATGCCGAGGAAGGCAATGCGGCCGGTCGGGCGCGATATATACCGAGGATTCGTCCGGGATCAACCGGAATCTGACAGAATTTTGACTTGCCCTTCCGAAACCCTATGTAATCATCGCCATGAGCCCTGAAGCGTCGTGGTACGGGCACCCGGACCGGCGGAGAAGAGATTGATACGTTTTGTATTCCGCCTGCTGAGTCTGGTCGCGCTCTGCATCGCCGTGGTGGCAGGTGTCCTGGACTCGATCGCCTCCGTCTCAGCGTCCGAGGTTGTTGTTACCCCGCTCGGTATCGCGTGGATCGAGCTGAGCCCCGACACCCTGGGTGCCGTAAGCGACGCGGTGCAGCGGACTTGGGGACCGAAGGCCTGGGGTTTCGCGATTCGCTGGCTTCTGCCGCTTCCGGCCTTCGCCGTTCTTCTCGCCTTTTCGCTGCTGCTGTGGATGATCGGATACAAAAGGCGGCCGGCTGCAGGGCGTTTCGCCGCCTGACCAAGAGCGCCGTTCTCGGCGCAGGATGGAGAATCAGATGTTCCTGATCGACATGTTCAACAAGAAGATGACGATGCCGACGCTTGAGACGGCTCTGCCCGGTCGGCCATCGCCCATTCCGACGGCGACGACCCATTTCGTCAATGGCCGACCTCTGAAGGGCCCTTATCCGGAGGGAATGAAGACCGTCTATTTCGGTATGGGCTGCTTCTGGGGCGCGGAACGCCTTTTCTGGCAGGCGGCGGGCGTGTGGATAACGGCCGCGGGCTATCAGGGCGGCTTCACGCCCAACCCGACCTATCAGGAAACAGTAACGGGGCTCACCGGCCATGCCGAAGTGGTCAAGGTCGTCTATGATCCACATGCGGCTCCGTTCGAAGATCTGTTGAAAATCTTCTTCGAGAATCATGACCCGACCCAGGGCATGCGGCAGGGGAACGACGTCGGAACCACGTATCGTTCGGTCATCTTTGTCGAAGGTGTCGAGGACTTCGATCGCGCGCAGAGCGTGCGCGACGGGTTTCAGAAGGCGCTGATTGCAGCTGGTCGCAAGAACACCGTTACTACCGAGGTCGCACTTGCTCCCGAATTTTACTATGCCGAAGACTACCATCAGCAGTATCTCGCCAAGAACCCCGGCGGCTACTGTGGCCTGAAAGGGACCGGCGTGACGTGCCCGCCGGATAGAGGTGTGCCGCCACCGCTTTGATCTGGTTTAATTTTCGGCATCGGTAAAACACGCCGGCCGGGTCGCCGACGAATCTTTACCAACTGAAAAAAACCGGATGAATTTTTCCAAAAGCCATGCAAGGATGCTGGCCAGCCGGGACCCATTGGGCGGGTCGGTGGTTCCGCAGTGATGCGTGTCGAAGCGCTTGCGGGAGGACCTAATACGTTAATTAGAAAGAAAGAATAGGGCTGAGCAATGAAGAAAACCCTTTTGAGTCTGATTGCCTTGGCGGCTATGTCGGCAACAGCGCTCGCAGCAGACGTCAAGCCGGCGCTGGTCTACGGCACGGGTGGCAAGTTCGACAAGTCCTTCAACGAGGCCGCTTACGCCGGCGCGGAAAAGTTCAAGGCCGAGACCGGCATTGACTACCGCGATTTCGAGCCGACGGGTGATACCCAAGGCGAACAGGCGATCCGCAACTTTGCCTCCAAGGGCTACAACCCCGTCGTTGCAGTCTCCTTCGCCTGGACTTCGGCGATCGAAAAGGTAGCCGCCGAATTTCCCGACACCAAGTTCGTGATCGTCGATTCCGTCGTCGACCTGCCGAACGTTCGCTCGGTGGTCTACAAGGAAGAAGAAGGGTCGTATCTCGTCGGTATTCTGGCCGGCTTGGCCTCCAAGACCGGCAAGGTGGGCTTCGTCGGGGGCATGGATATCCCGCTGATCCGCAAGTTCGAGTGCGGCTATGAACAGGGCGCCCGTGCGGCCAACCCGTCCATTGAGGTCCTGCAGAACATGACGGGCACGACCGGTGCTGCATGGAACGATCCGGTGCGTGGCGGCGAACTCACCAAGAACCAGATCGACCAGGGCGCGGACGTCATCTACGCGGCTGCGGGCGCCACGGGTCTCGGCGTGCTGCAGACGGCGGCGGACAACGGCAAGCTGTCGGTCGGCGTCGATTCGAACCAGAACTACCTGCATCCGGGTTCGGTCCTCACCTCGATGGTGAAGCGCGTCGATCTCGCCGTCTACAATGCCTATTCCGACGCCAAGGGTGACAAGTTCTCGGCCGGTGTTCAGGCGCTCGGCGTGAAGGAAGACGGGGTCGCCTATGCACTTGACGAGCACAACGCGAAGCTTGTTACAGACGAAATGAAGGCTGCAGTCGAGAAGGCGAAAGCCGATATCATTGCCGGAACCATCAAGGTCCACGATTACATGTCGGACAATTCCTGCCCGAAGTGATCTGAACTGCGGGCGCAGGGCGGTCTTTTCGGCCGTGCTGCGCCCTTACTATGTCTAGGGGACCCGGAATGAACGCAACGAGTCAGGCACCTGCGATCGAACTGATCGGGATCGACAAGAAGTTCGGCGCGGTACACGCCAACAAGAACATCAACCTGACGGTTGCCAAGGGTTCGATCCACGGCATCATCGGTGAGAACGGTGCGGGTAAATCGACATTGATGTCGATTCTCTACGGCTTCTATCAGGCCGACAGCGGCACGATTCACGTCGATGGAAGGCCTGTGGTTATTCGCGATAGCCAATCAGCGATCACGGCCGGCATCGGCATGGTGCATCAGCACTTCATGCTTGTCGAAAACTTCACCGTCCTTGAGAACGTGATGCTGGGCGCAGAAGGTGGGGCGCTTCTCGGAAAGGGAACGGAGACCGCGCGGGCTGCCTTGAAAAAGCTGGAGGAGGATTACGAGCTCGAGGTGGATCCGGACGCGATCATCGAGGAGCTGCCGGTCGGCCTCCAGCAGCGTGTAGAGATCCTGAAGGCCATGTACCGCGGTGCCGAGATTCTGATCCTCGACGAGCCGACGGGCGTGCTGACGCCTTCTGAAGCCGACCACCTTTTCAAAATTCTCGGCGTGCTGCGTGATCAGGGCAAGACGGTCGTGCTCATCACGCACAAGCTGCGCGAGATCATGGCGATCACCGATACGGTTTCGGTCATGCGACGCGGAGAAATGGTTGCGACCCGTAAGACGTCGGAGACGACGGTGGAAGAGCTTGCCGAACTGATGGTCGGTCGCCGTGTGCTCCTTCATGTCGAAAAAGGTGCCGCCAAGCCTGGCGAGGTCTTCCTCTCGGTACGGAACCTCACCGTCAAGGATAGCCGCGGCGTCACCATGGTCGACGATGTCTCGTTCGATGTGCGCTCCGGTGAGATTCTCGGGATCGCGGGCGTGGCGGGAAATGGGCAGAGCGAGCTTCTGGAGGCGATAACCGGGATCCGCAAGCCTGCATCCGGTGAGATCCTGATCCACGGGGAGCCTGTCACCGGTTTCGATCCGGCGAGACTGCGCGGCCTCGGTCTCGCCCACATTCCCGAAGACCGCCACCACATGGGGCTCGTGCTCCCGTTTGAGGAAAGCCTGAACACCATTCTCGGCTATCATCGCGACCAGCGCTATGGCAAAGGCCTGTTCCTCGATCCCGATGCCGTGCGCAAGGCGGCTCTCGACGAGATCGAGAAATACGATATCCGGCCGCCGAACCCGCGGCTGAAGACGGCCAATTTCTCCGGCGGTAACCAGCAGAAGATCGTCGTCGCCCGCGAGATCGAGCGCGATCCCAAGCTGCTGATCGTCGGACAGCCGACGCGCGGCGTCGACATCGGTGCCATTGAATTCATTCATCGTCGCATCGTCGAGACGCGAGACGCCGGCAAGGCGGTGCTTCTGGTCTCGGTCGAACTCGACGAAATCCGTTCGCTCTCCGACCGTATCCTGGTGATGTTTGTCGGCAAGATCGTCGGCGAGAAGACGCCGGACACCGGCGAACAGACGCTCGGCCTGATGATGGCCGGTATTGCCGCTTGAGGTCGAAATGAGCACCGCTTCCGTACCCCTTCCGAACTGGATCAACTACGCGCTGCTGCCGCTGGTTAACCTCACTCTTGCCTTTCTCGTCTCCGGACTTGTCGTGTGGATCATCGGGGAAAATCCCTACGATGCGCTTGTTCTCATGCTGCAGGGCGCACTCGGACGCGGCGAGGGCATCGGCTTCACGTTGTTCTACGCTACCAACTTCATTTTCACGGGCCTTTCGGTCGCGGTCGCCTACCATGCCGGCCTCTTCAACATCGGTTCGGAAGGCCAGGCTTATGTCGGCGGACTGGGTGCGGCGCTGGTGGCGCTTTCCCTCGACCACTATGTGCCGTGGTATGTGACTATGCCTTTCGCCATCTGTGCAGCAGCCCTGTTTGGGGCGGCCGGAGCGGCGATTCCCGCCTGGCTGCAGGCCAAGCGAAACAGCCACATCGTCATCACCACGATCATGTTCAACTACATCATTTCGTCGCTGATGAACTATGTGCTGGTGCATGTGCTGATCGTTCCGGGAAAGATGGCGCCGGAAACTCGGACTTTCCTCGAGGGCGGCAAGCTGCCTAAGCTCGACTGGTTGATGTCGATGTTCGGTCTGGACCTCGGCCCCGCGCCGCTCAACGTTTCCTTCCTTGTCGCGCTGGTCATGTGTGCATTGGTCTGGGTTCTCATCTGGCGGACCAAGCTCGGCTACGAGATGCGCACGCTCGGCATCAGCCGTTCGGTTGCCGCCTATGCCGGTATTCCGTACGTGAAGATCGTTATCATCACCATGCTGATCTCCGGCGGCCTCGCCGGCATGATGGCGCTTAACCCGGTCATGGGGGCCTCGGCTCGGCTGCAGGTGGAGTTTGTCGGCGGCGCCGGCTTTGTCGGCATCGCCGTATCGCTCATGGGACGCAATCATCCCGTCGGCATCGTGCTCGCGGCCATTCTGTTCGGCGTACTCTATCAGGGCGGCGCCGATCTGTCGTTCGAGATGCCGACGATCACTCGCGACATGATTATGGTAATCCAAGGTTTGGTCATCCTTTTCGCCGGCGCGTTGGAATACATGTTCCGGCCGGCGATCGTGCGCATCTACCAGAAAATGACGAGAGACTGAGGACCGCCCCACCATGGACTATTTCGACATCCTCGTCAGTATCCTCGGCTCCACGGTTCGCCTGTCGATACCGCTGATCTTTACTGCACTTGCCGGCCTGTTCTCCGAGCGTGCAGGCATCTTCGACATCGGGCTCGAGGGCAAGATGCTCGCTGCCGCCTTCGCCTCCGCGACCGCCGCGTATCTGACCGGCTCGCCGTGGGTGGGGTTGGCTTCGGGCATTGGCGTGTCGCTCGCCTTCTCGCTGGTGCACGGTTTCGCGTCGATCACCAATCGAGGTAACCAGATCGTCTCGGGTGTGGCGATCAACTTCGCGGCGGCGGGTCTGACAGCCGTTCTCGGCCATGCCTGGTTCCGCCAAGGTGGTCGAACGCCGGGCTTGGCGGGTGATGCTCGCTTCGGACCGATCATATTGCCGGGGGCGGATACGCTCCGCGATGTGCCATTCGTAGGGCCGCTCTATGCGAACGTGATTTCGGGCAATAACCTGCTCACCTATCTCGCCTTCCTGGCGGTTCCGCTCTCGTGGTGGGTGCTCTATCGCACGCGCTTCGGTCTGCGTCTGCGCGCCGTCGGTGAGAATCCCGGCGCCGTGGACACGGCTGGTATCTCGGTGACGTGGCTGCGCTACCGTGCCGTGCTCGTCGCCGGGTTTCTCTGTGGCTTCTCGGGAACCTATCTGGCGATTGCGCAATCGGCCGCCTTCATCAACAACATGTCGGCGGGCAAAGGCTATATCGCCCTTGCTGCGCTGATCTTCGCCAAATGGCGGCCGGTGCCCGTCATGCTCGCCTGCCTGCTCTTCGGTTTCCTCGACGCCTTTGCCAATTTCATGCAGGGCAAATCGGTTCCGGGCATCGGCGAGGTGCCGGTTCAGATCTTCCAGGCATTGCCCTATATCCTGACCTGCGTCCTGCTTGCCGGCCTCATCGGCTCGGCGAATCCGCCGAAGGCCGGCGGCGTACCCTATGTAAAGGAGCGTTGAGATGTCCAGGGAGCTTTTCGAGGCCGCGCGCGATGCGATGAAATACGCCCACGCGCCTTATTCGAAGTTTCCGGTCGGTGCGGCGATCCGCGCTGACGACGGAAAGATCTACACCGGCGCCAATATCGAGAATCTCTCCTTTCCGCAGGGCTGGTGTGCCGAACCGACGGCGATCGGTTGCATGATCATGGGCGGTGGCAGGAAGATCATCGAGATGGCGGTCATCGCAGAAAAATTGGCGCTTTGCCCTCCGTGCGGCGGCTGCCGCCAGAAGATCGCCGAGTTTGCCGGACCTGAAACGCGCATTTATCTCTGTGACGACGGCGGCGTGCGGAAGACCCTCACCATGGACGAGCTCCTGCCTTTCTCCTTCAAGACGGAGAGCCTCGGATGAGGGACGTCATCGACCTCCTTGTCGAAAAACTGAACGGTCTGGTGCCGCGGTACGGCATCGTTCTCGGATCTGGACTCGGTTCGCTGGTCGACGAGGTCGCCGATCCGGTGCGCATTTCCTACCGTGATCTGCCGGGCTTTCCCGTCGGCAGCGTCTCGGGTCATGCCGGCGAACTGGTGGCGGGGTGGCTGGATCGCGTTCCCGTAATTATGCTCGCCGGACGTGTCCATTACTATGAGAAGGGTGACGCCGGCGCGATGCGTTTGCCGATCCAGGTGCTGAAGGGGTTGGGCGTGCAGTCGCTCATCCTGACCAATGCCGCCGGATCGCTGCGCGAAGACTTGCCGCCAGGCTCGGTGATGCAGATCACCGATCACATCAATTTCTCCGGCCGCAACCCATTGATCGGCGAGGAGAGCGACGACCGATTCGTCGGAATGACGTCCGCCTATGATGCGGAACTTGCCGCGGCGATGCGCAAAGCGGCGGCCAACGTCGACGTCCCGCTCGCGAGTGGCGTCTACATGTGGTTTTCGGGTCCGAGTTTCGAAACGCCGGCGGAAATCCGGATGGCGCGGATACTCGGCGCCGATGCCGTCGGTATGTCCACCGTGCCCGAAGTGATCCTTGCTCGCTTTTTAGGCTTGCGTGTCGCTGCAGCGTCGGTGATCACCAACTACGGTGCCGGCATGACGGGCGCCGAACTCAGCCATGAAGAAACCAAGGACATGGCGCCGATCGGTGGCAGACGACTGGCGGCGGTTCTCAAGGCAATGATCAGCGGCGAAGGAGCAGATCTTGGAAATCCATGAACTGAGAGCGAATGCGGCCGTCGCGTTGTCCTTGCTGGACCTGACGAACCTCAAGGATGATTGCACGCCGCAGGCGATCGTGGAGCTCTGCGCAAGGGCGCAGACGATATACGGTCATACCGCGGCGATCTGCATCTGGCCGCGCTTCGTCGCGCAGGCGCGAGCGATTCTCGGTGTGGACAGCTCGGTCAGGATCGCGACCGTCGTCAATTTCCCGTCGGGCGAGCTTTCGATTGCCGAGGTGGTGGCTGAAACGCTGGGCGCCATCGCCGATGGTGCGGACGAGATCGACCTCGTCATCCCCTACAAGAAACTGATCGCCGGCAACGAGTCGGCGGTGACGGAAATGGTCGAGGCCGTCCATACCGCTTGCGGCGAGCGTGCGCTTCTCAAGGTGATCCTGGAGACGGGAGAACTGAAGGATGCGGGCCTCATCCGCCGTGCATCGGAGCTTGCGATTGCCGCAGGGGCCGATTTTATCAAGACATCAACGGGCAAGGTCGGCGTGAATGCCACACTGGAGGCCGCCGACATCATGTTGCTCGCCATCCGCGACAGTCGCCGCAAGGTCGGGTTCAAGCCGGCCGGTGGCGTATCAAGTGTTGCGGATGCAGCGCTCTATCTGCGGCATGCCCGTACCATCATGGGCGACGACTGGGTCATGCCGTCGACTTTCCGCTTCGGCGCTTCGGGGCTCTTGGACGACGTCCTCTCAATCCTCGGCGAGGGCAAGTCCCTTGCCGAAAAAGCGGGGTACTGAGTGATGCTCCCTCAGGAGATTATCCGGCGCAAACGCGACGGCGCAGTGCTGACGAGCGGGGAGATATCAGACTTCATCGCCGCTCTCAGCAATGACACCTTGTCCGAGGGGCAGATCGCGGCCTTTGCCATGGCCGTCTTTTTCCGCGGCATGACGGCGGAAGAGGTCGTTGCCCTGACGATTGCGATGCGTGACTCGGGCGAGGTCCTCGCATGGCGCGGGGTCGGGCGACCGATCGCCGACAAGCACTCAACCGGCGGTGTCGGTGACAATGTTTCGCTGATGCTTGCGCCGATCGCCGCCGCTTGCGGACTTGCCGTTCCGATGATTTCCGGACGCGGCCTCGGCCATACCGGCGGTACGCTCGACAAGTTGCAGTCAATCCCGGGTTACCAAGTCATGCCGGACGCGGCGACGTTCCACCGCACAGTGGAAGAGGTCGGCTGCGCCATTATCGGTCAGACCGGCGATCTCGCTCCTGCAGACCGGCGGCTTTACGCCATTCGCGACGTCACCGCGACGGTCGAGTCCATACCGCTGATTACGGCGTCCATCTTGTCGAAGAAGCTCGCTGCGGGGCTGCAGACGCTGGTACTCGACGTGAAGGTCGGCAACGGCGCCTTCATGACGAGTCTCGCCGAGGCCGAGGAACTTGCTGGTTCTCTCGTGCGTGTCGCAAATGGCGCCGGCCTTAAAACATCGGCCTTGCTGACAGACATGAACGAGCCGCTCGCTGACTGTGCCGGCAATGCAATCGAGGTTCGTAACTGTGTCGATTTTCTGCTCGGACGGAAGGCAGGTACAAGACTGGAGACGGTGACGCTCGCGCTGGCCGCGGAGATGCTGGTCAACGCGGGTCTTGCGCCCGATACTGCCATCGCGGAGACGAGTTGCCGAAGTGCGCTTTATTCGGGAAAGGCGGCCGAGATCTTCGGCAGAATGGTGCGCGCGCTGGGTGGCCCCGCCGATTTCATCGAGCGGTCGGATGTCCATCTGCCCGCAGCCGCTATCGAGATCCCGGTTCTGGCTGCCCGGGAAGGGTGGGTATCGGCCTGCGATACCCGTGCGCTCGGCCTTGCCGTCGTCGCGCTCGGTGGCGGCCGCACAAAGCCCTCCGATTCGATTGATCCCCGTGTCGGTCTCAGCGGATTGCTGCCGATCGGCACGCGGGTGTCGAAGGGAGACATGATCGCGACCGTCCACGCCGCTGAGCACGACAGCGGAGAACGCGCTGCCCAGACGGTGCAGGCAGCTTACGCGATAGC
>DATGWU010000202.1:0-2368 GCA_035299345.1 Rhizobium sp. | reverse complement strand
TGTGCTTGAACAGGAATTCGATCGGATCCTCGACGGTCAGGATATGGCCGGCGCGGTTGGCGTTGCGGTGGTCGAGCATCGACGCGATGGTCGTCGATTTGCCGGAGCCGGTGGCGCCGACGATCAGGATCAGCCCACGCTTTTCCATGATCAGCTCGCCCAGGATATTGGGCAGGCCGAGTTCGTCGAGAGCGGGAATGTTGCCCAGGATGAAGCGGACGACGATGCTGATCGAGCCGCGCTGGCGGAAGATATTGACGCGGAAGTTGCCGACGCTGGGGACGCCGAAGGAGAGGTTCATCTCCCAGTTGCTTTCGAAGGTCTTGATCTGCTCCGGCGACATCAGTTCGTAGGCGATCTTTTCGATCATGTCGGGCAGCATGATCTGCTGATTGACCGGGATCGTGTTGCCCTGGATCTTGATGTGGATCGGCGCGCCTGCGGAAATGAAGATATCCGAGGCCTGCTTTTCGGCCATCAGCTGGAACAGTTTGTCGAGGATCATCGCAAGACCTTCGTGGTGACGTGACTTAGGCGCGCAGCAACTCGTTGATGCTGGTCTTCGAGCGGGTTTGCGCGTCAACCTTCTTCACGATGATAGCAGCATAGAGGCTGTACTTGCCGCCGTCCTTGGGCAGCGAACCGGAGATCACGACGGAACCCGGGGGGATCTTGCCGTAGGTGATTTCGCCGGTTTCGCGGTCGTAGATCGGGGTGCTCTGGCCGATATAGACGCCCATCGAGATGACCGAGTTTTCGCCGACGACGACGCCTTCGACCACTTCCGAGCGGGCGCCGACGAAGCAGTTGTCCTCAATGATGACCGGGCCGGCCTGGATCGGTTCCAGTACGCCGCCGATACCGACGCCGCCGGACAGGTGCACGTTCTTGCCGATCTGGGCGCAGGAACCGACGGTAGCCCAGGTGTCGACCATGGTGCCTTCATCGACGTAGGCGCCGATGTTTACGTAGGACGGCATCAGCACGGCATTCTTGGCGATGAAGGAACCCTTGCGCGCGAAAGCGCCCGGCACGACGCGGAAACCGCCGGCCTTGAACTGTTCTTCGGTCCAGCCCTGGAACTTGGTGTCGACCTTGTCGTAGAAATTGATGTCGCCAGCCTTCTGGATGCGGTTGTCGCGGGTGCGGAAGGACAGCAGCACGGCCTTCTTGGCCCACTGGTTGACGACCCATTGACCGTTGATCTTCTCGGCGACGCGCAGCTTGCCGCTATCCAGATCGCCGATCACGGATTCGATGATCTTGATGGCCTCGGTGGATTGCGTGGTCAGCTCGGTGCGCTTTTCCCACAGTTCATCGATGGTGGCTTGCAAAGGATGGCTCATGTGATGTTCTCTCTTGGTTACAGTTGTTGTGCGAATTGACGGATGCGTTGCGTGGCTTCGAGGCACTCGGCGAGTGAAGCGACCAGCGCGATGCGGATGAAATTGGCGCCCGGATTGACGCCCTGCGACTCGCGGGCGAGGAAACTGCCGGGCAGAACGACGACATTATAGTGTTCGAGCAGTCCGCGGGCGAACTCGGTATCGGCGATCGGCGTCCGCGCCCACAGGTAGAAACTCGCGTCCGGCATGCCGGTGTCGAGCACCTCGGCGACGAGCGGCGTGCAGGCGGCGAATTTCTCGCGGTACTGGTTGCGGTTGTCGAGGACGTGCGCCTCGTCGTTCCAGGCAGCGATGGACGCCGTTTGCACCGGTGGCGACATGGCACAGCCCTGGTAGGTGCGGAACAGCAGGTATTTCTTCAGGATGGCCGGATCGCCGGCGACGAAGCCGGAGCGCATGCCCGGCACGTTGGAGCGCTTGGACAGGCTGGAGAACATGACCAGACGCTCGTGCGAGCGGCCGAGCAGCTTGGCGGCCTGCAGGCCGCCGATGGGCGGATGGGCTTCGTCGAAATAGATTTCGGAATAGCACTCGTCGGAGGCGATGACGAACCCGTACTTGTCCGACAGCGCGAACAGGGTCTTCCAGTCGTCCAGCGACAGGACCTTGCCGGTCGGGTTGCCCGGCGAGCAGACGTAGAACAGCTGGACGCGCGACCACTCTTCGTCGGAAAGGGCCGAGTAGTCGAAGGCAAAGCCGTTTTCCGGCAGGTTGTTCAGGAAGCGCGGTTCCGCCCCGGACAGGTAGGCAGCGCCCTCGTAGATCTGGTGGAACGGGTTGGGGCTGACGACCAGCGGGGTGTATCCGCGGCGGGGATCGATGATCGTCTGGGCGAACGAAAACAGCGCCTCGCGCGAGCCGTTAACCGGCAAGATTTCGGTTTCCGGGTTCAGTTCGAGCCCGTAGCGCCGCTGGCACCACGCCGCAATCGCCTGGCGCAAGGCCGGGACGCCCTGCGTCGT
>DATGWU010000201.1:0-5027 GCA_035299345.1 Rhizobium sp. | reverse complement strand
GCATCGTCGACCTGGCCGCCTTTGTCGCCGGCGTCCGTCTGCTCGCCCCCGTTGTCGCGAGCGTTGTCACGCTGGTCGTCAGGCTGCTGCTCGGCCTGCGGCTGGCGATCGGCCTGCTTGCGCCCGCGTTCCTGGGCTGCCGGCTGCTTCTCCTTGTCGCCGATCTTCTCCATCGGCATCTGCGCGCCGGACTGGTCTGCGATGCCGGCCAGGGCGTCGAGGCGGTTGGCAAGACCGCGCGGCCGGGCCGCCGAAGGCGTCACATCGCGCGCCTGTGCGGCAAGGTCGTAAAGGAAGTTGTCGCGGTCGAGCACGGGCGCGATTTCGCGAGAGAAGGGCAGGCGCTTGGAGAGGTGGCGGAAGACGGTCTTGAAGGCCATCTCCTCCCACCAGTCCGACCACGGGCCGCTGTCCTTGTTTTTCGACGACTGGCGGACCTTCTCGACGTCTTCGGCACGCATTGTGTCGACGAAGCAACCGCCAGCCTTCATGACCACCTGGGCATAGATGCGGCGGATGATCTTCCTGTCCTGGACATCGGCTTCTTCGTGAAAGAGGTGCTCGCCGTCGTCATCGGTCCAAGCGCGGAACTGGTCGCCGCCATAGACGATCCCGACCGTTGCACTTTTGACCAGGCCGGTGTTGTAGACCTTGGTGAAGATGCCGCGGATCATCGGCATCCACTGAACCTTCTTGATCCAGACGTCCTTGCCATTTTCCTTGATCTTGGTGTTGTAGACCACCATGGCGCCCTCCTTCTTGTCGGGCATCAGGCCGTCGATGGCCGCGGCAAGCGCCGCCTCGAAGAAGGATACGCGGTCCGCGATCAGTAGGTTCGGATCGCCCATGGCGGCCCGCACCAGCACGGCCTTGAACTGCTCCGGCGTAATATGGGACGGGAGCGCCTCGGCAAAGCTGTCCAGGCGCTTCTCGATCTGCGCGCGCAGGGTCTGCACGTTCGGGTCGTTCGAAATGGCTACGTCGTTCATGGAATGCTCCGATCAGCGGAAGGAGGTTTTGGTGTCGCGGAAGATGTGAACGCCGGGCAGGGGCTTGGTGTCCTTGTGGTGCGCTGCGTAGGCACGCACGAACTTCTCGAGATCGGCGATCTTGATGAAGTGGCGCAGCTCCTCGAGGGGGATTTTGGCGGCATCTTCAATCTCGGCCGTCCAGCGACCGCTGCTGCTGATCGTGCCGGCAGAAGTTCTGGTCGGCCCGGTGCCGGCCTTCACAGCCTCACGAGCGGCCTTCTGGGCCGCGTCTTCAAGCGCCGCAGCTTCGTTCATGACGACGTCGCCCATGACCGAGTGCTGCGCCTCTTGTGCCTCCTGGAGTTTCGCGGCCGCTTCTTCCTGGGCGATACGTGCTCGCTCGGCAGCCTCGCGCGCGTCTCTGGCGCGCTTGGCATCGTTGTATGCTCCGACCTTTTCGGCGAACGCGGACTTGATGCGCTCAACACGGGTTTTCATGGTGTTAAAGAACCCGTTGATGGTCTCGATCTCATCGCGGCGGCTCTTGGTGGCGGACATCCGGTCGTTGTCGATCCCGCTGGCGCCGGCAAGCTTCGTGGCCTTTTTGCCGACCTCGACCATCTTCTCGACGATCTCTTCGGTGAGGCCGGGCGCGGGGCCGTCTTGGCCGGGGTTCTCAGCAGCGTCGACGAGGCCCTTGACCTCGTTGGCATACTTGGCCAGCTCCTCGACCTGATCCATCAGCGTCGCATAGTCGACGGCGAGCTGCTCGGTCAGCGTCATCGGAGGGCGGTTATGGCCAAGGCCGGCCACGCTAGAATCGTCCATTGCTCTGGTCCTTCAGCTTGATGCGGATCTGCCGCTGCGCGCCGCCGTCGGTGCGGATTGTGGTGGGAGCGACAATTTCGAAGCGCTTGGTTGACGCGATCTCGGCCGAGCCCATCGCGTAGAGGATCTGGGCCCGGAGCACGTCTTCCCGCTTCTGCAGTTCACGGCGCTTTGTGCGTGTGTCCTCAAGATCGCTGGCAAACAGGTCGACCGTATCGTCATCGCTCAGGTCAATGCGTTTCGCTTCGGCCCAGCGGTTGACGTCCAGCACGGCTGATCCGTCCCTGTCCCAATCGACTGGCGGATGTTCGCCGGCGTCCGTAACGCGCCAGAATTCAGCGGTTGCGATGAGAAGGGCTTGCCAGACCTGCGCATGGAGCGGGATGTCGATTACTTCCATGCGGATGCCGCGGCCGACGACGAGGACGGCGACAACGGCCCAATCGGCGCCCGTCATCTTCGCCTCGATGATCGCCTGAACGGCGATCCAGAGCGGAACCTCGACGTCGCCGGTGTCCGGGTCGAGCCATCCGGAGCGGAAGGCTTCTTCGGACGAAGTCTTGAACTGAACGATTCCGCGACCGTCCGTGTCGGGACGGTAGGCGAAGGCATCAGGCGTCGCGCCGAGACGGATCGCACGATCGAAATAGAAGGCGTTGTCGGCGCGGTAGTCGATGGTCCAGGTCGGGCGCTCCTCGCGGAGCATCGCCACGGCGACAGGCTCCAGTAGGCGACCGCGGCGCATGGCCTCATTCTCTTCCGTGCTCTCCTCGATGCGCCCCGTCTTAAGCGCCCAGATCTGATAGGATGTCGTGTATGGATGGCATTGTAAGAGGGCTCCGGCGACAGATGCCGTGATGAAGTCCTTACGGAGTACGAGCCAGTCAGCGCGATCGCCGGGGAGGATGAGCTCAACTTTGGACATGTGGCTCCTCCCGCTCGGCGAACACCGCCTGGATCATTTCGAAGCGGTTGTGTGCCAGAGCCTCGGCCACGATCTGGCGCTCGCGCTCGGCGAGCGCGGCGCCCTCTGCCCATTTGCGAACGCAGTTGGAAATGACGACGCGAGAGGCAAAACCGATAGATACCGGGAGAGAAACGGTCGTCATGGCCGGCTCCCTCTGCTCACGTCGGTCGGCTGCGTCTCTGACCTGCAGGCGACACACCAACGCTCGACGATCTCAGCGGCGGACAGGACGCGCAGGCAATGTTGGCAACCAGTGAACGTCCGCTTTCCGCTACCGCCGGAAATGACCTGGCTCGGCAACTCGCCAATATGGAGAGGCTTTCGGGAAACCATCGGATGACCTGCTTGAGTGCGAAGCCTGCGGGATGACCGCAGACCCATTGAATGCCTCAAGGGTATGGATGGTACCTCACTCTGTCAAGTGGAAAGGTACTAAAAATACCTGACGGTTAAAATTGGGTACGAATCGCGCACCGCCTGGCGGCTGCTTCGTCGTGCGCGCGCGCGGATATTTATATAAACCTCAAAGATAGTCGCGCGGGATTATATATATAAATATCTTTATGGGGTGGCCCATTAAGGGCCACCCCCTCATAGATATCATTACTGATTTAGAAGATTGTGGTTCTGAGATTCGCGCGCGATCGCTCTACATCTCGATGACGGATCTTCTCACGCGCCCGATAACCTGGACGGCGCCCTTGAATTTAGGCGGCTCGACATCCTCGTAGGAAGCAGGCTGGAACGGAGGATTGTCGTTCGGACGATAGCGCTTGTAGGTCGCGGCTCCGGTTTCGTCAGCAATGACATAGCAAGCGTTCGGGACCAGCCGCTTGTCTTCAAGGTTGACGAAGATCATTGAGCCGGGCGGGGATATCTTGTTCATCGAATCTCCCTCGACCTCCAGCGCAATCCACATGCCCCGTGGTAGATCGACTGTCGTCACGGATGGATAGTCTGACAGATCTTCGACAGGGACCGGTTCGGTTAATTGTCCTGCGCTGACCCACGATATCCTGGGAACGTCGATCATAATCTTCAGATCGCCGGCATCATCATCCGGGCTTCCAATGCCGAACTGAAGCCATTGCAGGTTGACGTTGAAAGCCCTCGCATACCGCTTCGCGTCGGCTATGCCAAAGCCGTTCCGTCCGGACTCATGGGCTTTGTAGCTGTTGATGTTCCAGTCTGGAAAACGTTCGGAAAGAGCCTTGGGGCCGGAGAAGCCTGCGGCTTTCCGGGCCATTATGAGGCGCTTTGCCCGCTCTTCCTTCTCGAAAGTTTCATCGATTTTCAACATGTTACAAAAAATACCCCGTACTGCGGTATAAGTCATGCCCGAAGGCGCTTGACAAACAGGGTACGATAAATACCCTATAGCGCATGACCCACACCGACATCATCAACTCCTGGCCGACATTGACAGACTTCGCGAATGACCTTGGCGTTGCGTATGGCACCGCCAAGGCGATGCGTCGGCGCGGTTCAATTCCGTCTGAGCACTGGTTGGCTGTGGTGTCGGGCGCCGAGGCTCGGTCGATACCCGGGATCACGCTTGAGGCGCTCGCGAAAGCGGCCGCAGCGAGATTGGAGGCATCGGCGTAATTGCGCCGGTGGAAACACCATGACCTCTCTATCGTTCGATTTCCTGTCATCAAACTCTCCTTCGCTGGTTCATGCGAGCAGGATGACAGGTCGCTCTTCCAAAAGGCGGGAAAGTGTTTCCGCACGTGTGGAAACGGTTTCCAGGGTTGTTTTCTCCCGGTCGCCCAGCCGGGAATCCTGCGGAGAGGACGCGAATAGTGGTTCCTCTCCGCAGGACATGATGCGCGAGCTCGGAGAGCTGATCGCACCGCGACAGCCGGCAAAGGTTCTGTATCCGCTGCTCCATTCCGACTTACTGCGTTTCGCCCCAGATATCTCTCTCCGCCGCGTTCGCGCCCTCTACAACGGCGAAGTCTCCCGGCTCTGGCAGGACGAGGCCTTCGCAATCCGCATGGCCCTTTCCAATCGGAAGAATGCAGCGGCTCGGCGCGCTTTTGCGCGCGCCGCGAGCGAGATGACAAAGCTCCTGGCGGAGAATGGAGTTCCGCTTTCCAGCGATCAGCGTCGTGTCGTCTTGGAACTTGCCGGCGAGGATGCTGCATGAGCACGGCTTATGATTGGTCATCGATGGACAGGCAGGACCGCATCGCGCTGGTGAGCAAGTTCGCTGCCAAGGGATTCTCCGCCGGTGAGATCGCAGCAAAGATCGGCGGCAT
>DATGWU010000200.1:0-5230 GCA_035299345.1 Rhizobium sp. | reverse complement strand
AGGCGGCTGAGTCCGGCGACGCCGGGCTCTTCGCCGAAGAGGCGCTGCTGGAGCGTTCCACCTCGATGTTCCGGACGCTGGTCGAGTCGCTGAACGACAGGCTCGCTTGCCTGCAGACGCTGCTCGCCAAGCTGGCGGTCGATGGAAGGCAGCGCCTCCTTCTCTGCCGGGCGGTGGAAGGCTGGGGCCTTGCGGGTGTCGGGCCGGAGGTCGCAGGTGACGTTCACGCCGCCGGCGCAGGCGGAGAGGCTCGCGACATCCTGCGTCGCAAGGCCCGCGCCGACGATGCCTTCACCCGCCGTTTCGGCGGGGTTCTGGAAAAGCACGGCGCGTCCGGTTAAGAGTTCGAGAGGGGCGGCCGCGTCGTGCGCGGCTGCGGTGTATCGGCGCTGTCGGACGACCTCGCAAAGGATGAGTTCAGGGGGACAAATGGCAAAGCTTGTATTGGCGCGCGCGCTCGGAGGAGATGGCGACGGCTCATCAGCCGGCGGAAGCCGTCGGGCGAGGATTCTGCTCTACCTCGCTGGCGCGGCTGTGGTCGCCGTGGCGGCGAGCAAGTCGTTCTACACGGTCGACGAGGGCGAACGGGGCGTGATCCTGCGGACAGGTGCGGTGGTCGGCACCGCCGAACCGGGGCTCGGCTTCAAGATCCCGTTCCTGGACCGGATCGTGAAGATCAGCGTCCAGAGCCGTGCCCAGATCTACGAACAGGTCGAGACCTATTCCCGCGACCAGCAGGCCGCGACGATGAAGCTTTCCGTCAACTACCGGCTTCCGGCGAACGAGGTCGAGCGTATCTACGCCGAATACGGCAGCGAGGATGGCGTAGTTCAGCGCCTGATCGACCGGCGCGTCTTCGAACAGGCGAAGAACGTTTTCGGCAAGTTCAACGCGGTGACCGCCATCCAGGAGCGTGTGCGGCTGAATTCCGAAACGGAAACCGCGATCCGCGACGCGGTGAAGGGGCCGGTCCTCATCGACAGCGTCCAGATCGAAAACATCGACTTCTCGGATGCCTATGAGCAATCGATCGAGAACCGCATGCTGGCCGAGGTCGAGGTGCAGAAGCTGCGGCAGAACGCCGAGCGGGAAAAGGTGCAGGCGGAGATCACCGTGACCCAGGCCAACGCGCAGGCGCAGGCCGTTCGCGCACAGGCCGAGGCACAGGCGGCGGCGACGCGGCTTGCCGGCGAGGCGGAAGCCGACGCGATCCGCGCGAAGGGAGCGGCACTGCGCGACAACCCGGCGCTGATCGACCTCATCGCCGCGGAACGGTGGAACGGGCAGTTGCCGGCGACGATGATTCCGGGCTCCGCCGTTCCCTTCATCGGGACCAAGTAAAGACGGCTTCTCCGTACCGGGTCCTCTGCCGAATGGCGTCATCCGCGCTTGCGGGGGACGCTGTGTCGCGCTTGGTCTCGGCCGGCACTGCTTCTATGATGCGGAGAAATACGGTTGGCGCGTGCTCCAGCGGGCTGTTGCATCCCGCACCGCGGCGACATATCTGCTTGACGAGAGAGAGCTTTCGCCAGGGCTGCGACGGCACAAGGAGATGACCATGCTTGATCCGATCATCGCGTTCTTCCACCGTGTCTTCAGCGCTGTCGGGCGGGGCGTGGGACTGGTGGTCGCAGCGCTGCTCTGGCCGTTCCTCGCGGTCCATGGCTGGTATTCGCGCCGCACCTGGCTGATCCGCGGCCCCATTCTCTTGTTCCTGGTCATCGTCATCGCCTTCTATGCCCAGTTCTTCTGGCGCACCCAGGTCTGGTACAACTTCGATCCGGAATTCGTTCAGGCCTACAAGTTCGAGGAACGTGCGGTTCCCGCCGGCCAGCCGATCGCGGAAAAGCCCGGCACCTGCGAAGGCTCCGCGATCGTCAGCGTCGTCTCCGACCTCACCGATACCAACGTCAACAAGAACGCCTGGATATCCTCGACGCTGTTCTACAAGCTCGGCTTTTTCGGCGTCGACTGGGACCATACGCCCTTCTTCGACAACAAGGCGTCCTTCCAGCGCGGCGTGAACCAGGTCGCCCGCCGCATGGCGATCGAACTCGTCGACAATCTGGGGCGCGTGCGAGGCACCTCCAGCATCAACAACGATCTGCAGGAGGCCCGCGGCAACATTCAGTTCGACGAGGGAACCTGGTACTTCGGAACCAGTCCGTTCGGCTTCAAGACGCCGACCCCGAGTTTCTATCGGGCAGCGATCCGCAACTGGACGAAGTTCAATACGGATCTCGCCTCCTGCAACGCCGTCTTCGACCCGCGCGCCGACAATCTCGTCCAGCTCCTCGACCGCATGGCGAGTGATCTCGGCAGCACCTCCGACATCCTGCGTCGCCGCTCCGAGGAGTTCAACGCGGGCTGGTTCGATACACGCGCCGACGACCGCTTCTGGTTCGCATACGGTCAGCTTTACGGCCAGTATGCGGTTCTGCGGGCGGCACGTGCCGACTTCGTCGACGTGATCCGGGAGCGCAACCTGACGGCCATATGGTCGGAGATGGAAAAGCAGCTGCAGGCGGCGCTGAAAATTCAGCCTGCGATCATCTCGAACGGCAGCGAGGACGGCTGGATCATGCCGACGCATCTCGCGACGATGGGCTTCTACCTGCTTCGCGTCCGCTCGAACATGGTGGAGCTGCGTTCGGTGCTCGACCGCTGAGGCCGACGCCGGCACCCGGCGGGGCAGGCCTCGCCGGGAGATGCAGTCCCGGGGTTGTCAGATCAGCTTAAGGCGGATCGCCTTGGCGACGAGCTGCGTGCGGTTGACGCAGTCGAGCTTCTTGATCGCGTTCATCATGTAGGCGTTGACCGTGTGGTCGGAGAGGGAGAGGATTTGCCCGATCTCCACCGAGGTCTTGCCCTGTGCGGTCCAGCGAAGCACTTCGAGTTCACGCGCCGAAAGAAGATTGGCGCAGGCCTTCTCGGCACGGCGGATGCGGTCGAACGTGTCGAAGGCCTGCAGCGTGATCATGCTCAGTTCGTTGATTTCCGCCTGGGTCAGTGGTGGACGGCTGCCGTCATAGCGGAAGTAGTAGCGGCTGGAATCGACCGAGGTCAGCGGAAAGACGAGGCCCATCTTCAGGCCGTATTTTCGCAGGAGGTCGAACATCGCCTGCGGGAAGTCGAAGTCGCAGGCGCCGTCGTCGTCGACGGTCCAGCACTGCGGCATCACAGACCGGCTGAGTTGCGGCAGCACCGGGCAGTAGCGCAGCAGGCGGAGGCTGTCGAACTCGCGGATGTATTGCGCGGGAAGCGTGGTCTCGAGGAAATGCGGCGCCAGGAACTCGTCGCCGGGCGAAGGCACGGTCAGCACCGAGACATGCTGCAGGCCGAACCGCTCCGCGACCTGCATCATGCATTCCGCGAATTCGGAACGTGTCTCGATGCTCGAAATTTCGCTGCTGAGAAGCGACTGGCGCTGGGCGGTTATCATCTGGCGGAGTTCAAATTAGACCTGTTGTAATGTTAACTTTAACGAATATAGCAGAACGATTGAAAAGTCAGCTTTTTTTAGCGGTGTCTTCCGCCAGTGTGGAGAACAATTTTGGGCTGTTTCGATTTATCGTTAAATCCCAATATGTTATCTTTTCTATATGTCAGACGGGAAGGGACGAGCCGGCTTTGACTTCCTCCATCACGGCATAGGTGTGCGTCTCTCTTACGCCCGGTAGTGGCAGAATCACTTCGGAGAGAAACTGGCGGTAGGCCTCCATGCCGGCGACGCGTGCCTTGACGAGATAATCGAAGCCGCCGGCGACCATGTGGCACTCGATGACGTCATCGCTGCGCTTCACTGCCGCCGCGAAAGCGTCGAAGACGTCCGGTGTGGTGCGGTCGAGCTTGACTTCGATGAACACCAGCAGGCTGCGGCCGAGTTTCTGTGGCGACAGGACTGCCATATAGCCGGTGATGAAGCCGTCGCGGGTCAGCCGCTTGACGCGCTCCGCCGTGGCGGTGGGTGACAGGTTCACGCGTTCGGCCAGTTCGATATTGGTGAGCCGGCCTTCCTGCTGCAGGGCGCGGAGGATCTTGCGGTCGAGACGGTCAAGCTCTTTCATTTTTTCCTACAGATGTCGACATTCGTGGATATTTTCACTGACTGTATATCAAAATACGGCGAGTATCGCTAGTATATTGTCGATATGTTGCCGATAACACGGAGGTGACAATGATCAACGCAGACATGCCCGCAGTCCCGCCCTTCAGCGCCCCCTTTGCCGGCGACGACGATGCCCTTCTCGGGCAACTCGCCTCGGAACTCTCCTTCACGCCCGCCCAGAATACGGCGATAGACCGTCGTGCGACACGCTTTATCGAGGCGATCCGCGACAATTCGGGCTCGATCGGCGGGGTGGAGGACTTCCTGCGCGAATACGGGCTTTCCACCCGCGAGGGGCTGGCGCTGATGGTGCTCGCCGAGGCGCTGCTGCGCGTTCCCGATGCCCTGACGCAGGACCGCCTGATCGAGGACAAGCTGAAGGAAGGCGGCTGGAGCGAGCACGAGGCGCATGGCGACAGCTGGTTCGTCTCGGCGTCGGCCTGGGCGTTGGGCTTGTCCGCCCGTGTCATCCGTCCGGGCGAAACGCCGGAAGGCGTCGTGCGCGGGCTCGTCAAGCGGCTCGGACTGCCGACGGTGCGCAGCGCCACCAAGCAGGCGATGCGCTTCCTCGGCCATCACTTCGTGCTCGGCGAGACGATGAAGGACGCGTTGTCGCGCGCCGCCAAGAGCGAGGAGAAGGGCTATCGCCACTCCTTCGACATGCTGGGCGAAGGTGCGCGGACGTCGGCCGATGCCAAACGCTACTTCCAGTCCTATGCCGAGGCGATCGAGGCGATCGGCGCCTTCATGGCGAAGAACGGCAAGGGCAAGCGACTGCCCGACCGCATGGGCATTTCGGTCAAGCTCTCGGCGCTGCATCCGCGCTACCTCGCGACCCACCGCGACCGGGTGATGCGCGAACTGGTGCCCGATCTCCTGAAGCTCGCGCAGATGGCGAAGGTCCACGAGCTCAACTTCACCGTCGACGCGGAAGAGGCCGACCGGCTGGAGCTGTCGCTCGACGTGATCGCCGCCGTCTTTGCCGATCCGTCGCTTGCCGGCTGGGACGGCTTCGGTCTGGCGATCCAGGCCTACCAGAAGCGCGCGCCCGAGGTGATCGACTACATCGACGATCTCTGTGTGGCCCACGGGCGGCGGATGATGGTTCGCCTCGTCAAGGGC
>DATGWU010000199.1:0-9013 GCA_035299345.1 Rhizobium sp. | reverse complement strand
CCGAGGCTGCAAACTTCATCAATGCCAATCTTGCCGGGCAGACGCTCCCCGAACTGCGGGGCCAGCTTGTCAAGCTGAAGGAGCAGGTTGCCGGCGAGCTCGGCGCACTTTCGCAGGATCTGGTCGAGCGTGGTCTGGCGGTTTGGTCCGGTGGGGCCGAGGCGGAGAAGCCGACGCGGCTCATCGTCCGCGGCCGTGCCAACTTGCTCGAGGGCGTCGCGGGCGCCGAGGATATCGACCGGCTGCGTCTCCTTTTCGACGATCTGGAACGCAAGGAAAGCTTGATCGAGATCCTCAATCTTGCGGAGAGCGGCCCCGGCGTCCGGATCTTCATCGGTTCGGAAAACAAGCTTTTCTCGCTGTCCGGCTCCTCGCTGATCGTGGCGCCGTATCGCGACAGCGACGAGCGGATCGTCGGCGCCGTCGGCGTTATCGGCCCGACGCGCCTCAACTACTCCCGCATCGTTCCCATGGTGGACTACACCGCGCAGCTGATGGCACGCCTGTCGCGCTCCAATCGTTAGACTCTTCGATAACGCAAGCAAGGTTCCGGTGGCGATATCGCACCGGAGCCTTGATTTTTTAACCTCAAACCCTGATATCGGGCACGAATTCCAAACGAGATTCAATCGGAGAACGTCATGACCGACGAAACCAAGAAAAACGGACCTGACGCCACTGTCGCTGAAAGCCAGATCGACGAGCAGCAGAACAGGGAAGCCGAAGCACCGAAGGTGGATGCTGATCCGCTCGAGGCATTGAAGGCCGAGAATGCCGAATTGCGCGACCGCTTCCTGCGCCTTGCCGCGGAGATGGACAATCTGCGTCGCCGCACCGAGCGTGATGTGAAGGATGCCAAGGCCTATGCAGTGACGGGCTTCGCCCGGGACATGCTGGCCGTCTCCGACAATCTGCGCCGGGCTCTGGACGCCGTTTCGGAAGAGGCGCGGGCGTCCGCCGACGCCGGTCTGTCTGCGCTCATCGAAGGCGTGGAAATGACCGAGCGCGGCATGCTCTCGACCCTCGAACGGCATGGCGTCCGCAAGATCGAGCCGCAGGGCCAGAAGTTCGACCCGAACTTCCATCAGGCCATGTTCGAGATTCCCAATCCCGATGTCGCGAACAATACCGTGGTACAGGTTGTGCAGGCGGGCTTTACGATTGGCGATCGTGTTCTGCGCCCGGCCATGGTCGGCGTGGCGAAGGGAGGCCAGAAGACGGAAGCCGATGCTGCATCGGCTGGCGAGAAGGAAGCCTGATTCTTCTCTGACTTCCGTCGGAAACGCGGGCGTCGGCGAGAGCGCGACGCCCTTTCTTTTGCGCGGACGTCAGGCCGCGTTCGCCTGTTCCTCGTTCAGGAAGGCGTAGATTGCCGAGGCGGATTCGGTCGCGCGGAGCTTGGCGACCAGGTCCTGGTCGCGCAGCACGCGCGCGATCCTCGAAAGCGCCTTCAGATGGTCCGCACCTGCGCCTTCCGGTGCCAGCAACAAGAACACGAGATCGACCGGCTGGTCATCGAGCGCTTCGAAATCGATCGGCGTCTCCAGTCGGGCGAAAATGCCGGTGATGTTCTTGATGCTGTTCAGCTTTCCGTGCGGGATGGCGATGCCGTTGCCAACACCGGTGGAACCCAGACGCTCTCGCTGCAGGATGACGTCGAAGATTTCCCGTTCGGGGATGTTCGTGAGTTTTGAGGCTTTCGCGGCGAGCTCCTGAAGCAGTTGCTTCTTGGAGTTTACCCTGAGGGCGGGGACAACTGCATCTTGTTGCAGCAAATCTGCCAAGGCCATTTCAAAATCCTTCATGCCGCCGAATCAAAGGGGAAGGAAACGGCGTGGACCGCCGTTTCCGGTTTGGCTCAGCCTTTGACGTTGGCGGAGTCGATCCATCCGATATTGCCGTCATTGCGACGGTAGACGATGTTGATCTGCTCGCTGCCCGGATTGCGGAACAAGAGCACGGGCTCGTCCGTCATGTCGAGGGCCATGACCGCACTTGCGACCGACATGGTCCGCAGTTGCTTGGTGCTTTCGGCGACGATGGTGGGCGCGTAATCCTCAGGAACTTCCTCATGCTCGTCGGATACGGCATCCATCACCGTGTATGCTACCTCGACGGGCGTGCCGGCGCCGTTGTTCGGATGGCGATCCTTGAGCTTCCGCTTATAGCGGCGCAGCCGCTTGTCGATGCGGTCGGTGGCTATGTCGAAGGAAATCAGCGGGTCGTTCGCGGAGCCGGTGGCGTGCAGGTTGACGCCGGAGTCGAGGTGGAGCAGGCAGTCGGCGGCGAAAGGTGCAGCTGCAGCCGCGGATTTCGTTACCGTGACCTGGCCGGAATACCCGCCGTCGAAATATTTGGTGACCGTCTCCCTGATCCGTTCTTCAATCCGTTGCCGGAAGGCCTCGCCGATTTCCATATGTTTGCCGGATACGCGCACACTCATGGAGTTTCCCTTCTTATTGTGATTTGCGGGTATCAGTTTACGTCAACCGCCGTCTGCATCCAAGCTCTTCACGCAGCAATGTCGCCCGCCGGGGCCGCCGCTGGGCGGAGCTTGGGGATAACTAGGGGGTCGTCTCCTTTGCCAATCGGGGCGGGCTTCTAGAGAAGCTTTGCGCGAGAGTCAACGGCTCGCTAACCGATTCTTAACAAACGACACGCGCCACATTCACCTTGAAGATGCCTTTACCAGCGCGCGCTTCTCACGTCGCCGCTGTACCGACGAGGGAATGTTCATCGCCTCGCGGTACTTCGCGACGGTACGTCGCGCAAGGTCGATACCGACGTCCTTCAGCGCGCTGACGATGTCGTCGTCGGAAAGGACCGCATTCGGGTCCTCCTGGGTGATCAGCATACGGATCCTGTGCCGTACCGCTTCTGCCGAATGGCTGTCGCCGCCCTCGGCCGAAGCAATGGAAACGGTGAAGAAGTACTTCAGTTCGAAAAGGCCTCGCGGGGTCAGCATGTACTTGTTGGACGTGACGCGACTGACCGTGGATTCATGCATCTTGATCGCGTCCGCCACCGTGCGAAGGTTCAACGGACGGAGATGATCGACACCGTGCCGCAGAAAGGCATCCTGTTGCCGGACGATCTCGCTGGCGACCTTGAGGATGGTTCGGGCGCGCTGGTCGAGGCTGCGGGTAAGCCAGTTGGCGTTCTGCAGGCACTCGGCGAGGAATGCCTGATCTCCGGCGTTCGTGTCGCGGCCTTTTGTCACCCTGGCGTAATAGCTCTGGTTGACGAGAACCCGCGGAAGGACATCGGGGTTGAGCTCCACAGCCCAGCCGCTGTCGGGTGCCGGACGGACGACGATGTCGGGGACGACTGCCTCGCTCAAATTCGTCTCGAACCCGCTCGCCGGCTTCGGATTCAGGCCGCGGATTTCCGAAAGCATGTCGATCAGGTCTTCTTCGTCGACTCCGCAGAGCTTTTTCAGGGTCGCGAAGTCACGCTTGGCTAGGAGCTCGAGATTGTCGACCAGCGTCGCCATTGCCGGGTCGAGCCGATCGCGTTGTTTCAGCTGAATTGCGAGGCATTCGCTCAACGAGCGGGCAAAGATCCCGGGAGGGTCGAGGGTCTGCAAGACCTCGACCACTTGCTCCACCCGCTCGGGGGTCGCCTCGAAACGCTCCGCCACCTCCTGAAGATCGGTGCGCAGATAGCCTGCTTCATCGACCTGGTCCATGAGGGCGAGCGCAATCATGCGGTCGGACGCTTCCGGAAATGCGAAGGGAATTTGCTGGCTCAGGTGATCGCGTAAGGTTATCTGACCGGCAACGAAATCGTCGAGATCGTAACTCTCCCCGGAATCGGAACCGGCGCCCGGCATCGACTTCCACTGCCCCAGCAGCTCGGGAGCGTCGGCGCGGGCCGAGACGCCTTCATCCGCAAATGCAGTGTCGAAATTGGAGTCGAGGCTTTCGTTGAGCGGGGCGCCCTTGGCGTTCTCGTACCAGTCGCTTTCGGGAGCGCCGGTCTCCTCACCGGCCGTCGTCTCATGCGCGGCAAGCGCTTCCTCGCCTCGCAGGGGTTCTGATCCGCCGTCGCCGTCCTCCGGAGCGAAATCGAGAAGCGGATTCTTCTCGACCTCCTGGGCGATGAACTGGACGAGTTCGAGGTGAGTCATCTGGAGCAGTTGGATGGACTGCATCAGCTGAGGAGTCATGACCAGGGACTGGCTCTGGCGCAAATATAGATTGGCCGACAAAGCCATGATGGACGCGAAACTCCCCCGAAATTCACCCGCCCGGACCGTCGGCTGCGGCGGGGAAACTCCAACTGGCCCAAAAATTGCCTTTTTATCCGGCTTGGTCAAGCCGGGCGGTGGAGGAATCGTCCCGGTCGGCTGCGGGGCTCAGAGACTGAACTTGTCGCCGAGATAAAGTCGCCGCACGTCGGGGTTGTTGACGATGTCGTTGGCGCGGCCGTGAGTCAAAACCTCACCGGCGTGGATGATATAGGCCCGGTCGATGAGGCCGAGCGTCTCGCGCACATTATGGTCGGTGATCAGTACCCCGATGCCGCGTGCCGTCAGGTGCCGGACGAGATTCTGAATGTCGGATACCGAGATCGGGTCGACGCCCGCGAAGGGCTCGTCGAGCAGCATGAACGTCGGGTCGGTCGCAAGCGCGCGGGCGATTTCCAGGCGGCGTCGTTCGCCGCCGGACAGGGCCACGGCTGCAGACTTGCGCAGCTTCTCGATGTGGAATTCGTAGAGGAGTTCATCGAGCTTGGCTTCCCGCTTGTCGCGGTTCGGCTCGTGGACCTCGAGCACCGCCCGAATGTTGTCCTCGACGCTCAGCCCCCTGAAGATCGATGCTTCCTGCGGAAGGTAACCAACGCCCAGGCGCGCGCGCCTGTACATTGGCATGGCGGTCACCTCGTTGCCGTCGATGGCGATCGTGCCGGCATCGACGGGCACCAATCCCGTGATCATGTAGAAGCAGGTCGTTTTGCCGGCGCCGTTGGGGCCGAGCAGCCCGACGGCTTCCCCGCGGCGCACGACCAGCGACACCCCGTTGACGACGCGGCGGGTGTTGTAGCTCTTCGTCAGGCCGTGGGCGATCAGCGTTCCCTGATAGCGCGTCTTGTCGAGACGCGTCTCGTCGGGGCTCGGCTGCCGCGTCCGTAGCGCGCCGGACAGTGCTGAGGCGAAAGGAATCTTCACGTGTCGACCGGTCCGGTTATTTCTTCTGGGATTTCGGGTCGAGCTGGATCTGTACCCGGCCGCCGCAACTATCGAGTTTCGCTTCGCCGGTATTCATCTGGACCGTCAGCTTGCAGCCGACGAAGACGTTCTGGCCTTCCGACAGGACAACCCGGTCGCCCTCGAGCACGAACACCTGGCGGTCCATGTCGAAATAGCCGCTTTCCGCGGTGGCCTGCTGGGTGCCGGACGAGAGGAAGACCTTGTTGGTGACGTCGATCTTCTGAATGTCGGCATTGCCGCTGGTCACCGAGGTACTGTCGCCACGGTAATGAACCGTCATGTTGCCCGACTGCAGGACGGTGGTCCCCTGTACGACCTTCACGTTCCCATTGAAGAGGGCGACCTTCTCCTGCTCGCGGATCTGCAACTCGTCGCTCTCGATTTGGATCGGCTTGTCGTTGGAAAGCTTCAGGCCGTCGAGATTGCTTTTCGTTGCCTGTGCCAGCGCCGGTGCCGACCCCGCAACGGACATGCCGAAGGCGATCAGCAGCCCAGCCACCAAAACCGAATTTTGACGTTTGTCTTTCATGACTGGACCGGCTCTCAGTTGTCCGCTTTACGGATGGCGGACGGTTCGATGTGGACGCGAACTTGTCCCGCGAAGGTGATTACTCGCCCCTTATCTGTCATCTTGAGCGACTGCGCAACAATCGACGCTTCCTTCGCAGTAATGGCAACAGGGTCCTTTGTTTCCATGCTGCCGCCCTTGATGTCCAGGTGAGCGGACTTAAAGGCGGCCTCGATGCCCGTGCTGAGCTTGATCGTGAAGGGGGCCGTCATGTCCAGCCGGTCGGTGGAGCGGTCGAACACGCCGCTTTCGGCGACCACACGGGCGATGGTTTTGTCGTCGATCGGAACCGCTGCCGCGATTGTTTCGAGTGATATGATATTAGGGTTCTTGATATCCTGAAGGGCGCGTTCGGCGCGCATGGAATAGCTGATGCCGTCGGAGTTGCGTCCCGATATGGCGGGTTTTTCCATCACAACCTTGCCGTTCTCGATCCGCGCAGATTCGATCTTCACGTTCTCGGGAAGATAGGCCCGGATCACCGACACTGCGATGAAGGCGAGCGAGATGACGAGCGCGGCGACGGGGAGCAGAACCTTGAGGCGACGCACGCGTGCGGAATGCGCCACCGCCCTCTGGTAGGCGCGCGCGTCCGGCTGAAGGCCGGCAAGTGCGGCACTCTCGTCTACCCTGTTCAACATGAATCAGGCCTGTCCCAGAATAAATATCGAGCGGGAATGGCCCCGCCCGCAGCCTGCCGCAAACCGACACGACACATCGCATTAATAAGATCGCATGCCAATATGGAAATTGTTGTCGCGAATGCAAGTCCACCTCGTCCCGGGCGAACCACTGCCGTGCTTGCCAGCCACACTGCGGAGTTCCGGCTAAGTTGTTCCTTGACGGTGCTTTTTTAGTTTGGCACCTTGGCCGCTCTGTTGCTGGAAACCACAATCTCAGGGGGCGAGCGTGATCAAGTCGGAATTGGTGCAGATCGTCGCGGCGCGAAATCCGCATCTTTATCACCGTGACGTCGAGAATATCGTCAATGCCGTCCTGGACGAGATCACCGATGCGCTGGCCGCCGGTAACCGTGTCGAGCTTCGCGGCTTCGGCGCTTTTTCGGTCAAGAACCGCCCGTCGCGGTCGGGACGCAATCCCCGGACCGGCGAGTCGGTTTTCGTGGAGGAGAAGTGGGTGCCGTTCTTCAAGACCGGCAAGGAATTGCGCGAACGCCTGAACCCCGGAATGGGCGACCAGGACGAGGATTGAACGGCGTCATCTGGCTGAGCGCGCGGCACCACATCAAGGGGTGTTCCGCGAACATGCGTGCCGAGGAGAGTGAGCGATGGTGAAGAAGATCGTCAATCTGGTTGTGCTTGTCCCGCTCGGCATCGCGCTCGTCGTGTTGTCCGTCGCCAATCGCCAGAGCGTGACGCTTGCTCTGAATCCCTTCCGGCCAGAGGATGCGGTGCTGTCGCTGACCGCGCCATTCTTCGTTTTCCTGTTCCTGGCGGTCATGTTCGGAATTGTGATCGGCGGTGCGGTCGTGTGGTTCTCCCAGCGCAAGTATCGCAAGCGCGCCCGCACGGAATCGCGCTCCGCACAGCAATGGCAGGTGGAGGCCGAAAGGCACAAGGCGCGGGCCGAGCAGATCGCAGGCCGCGACCTGCCGCAGTTGCAGTCCAAATAGGCACGCCGCCGAAAACCCTGAACGGACCGAAAGCGCTTTCGCATAGGTCGCCGTGATGCTATGGGCTCGCGATCACTGGACGAGCGAAAAGACAGGACCAAGGCGTGAAGAACAAAGAACGCCGGCCGGCCCGCGGCAAGCCGGCGGGACCGGGCGGCAAGGGACCGATAGGCGGGAAATCTCCCGCAGTGGCAGCCGCGAAAGGTGGCCACGGCAGGACTCATGAGGTCGTTCGCCGACCGGCTGCGAAAGTCGTGTCCGAGAATTTGCCGGCACAGGCCGACGAGCCGGCCCGCAAACTGCAGATTCGCCCGGGTGAGCGTCCGGCCGAGCACGTTCCGCTTATTCTCGAGAGTCTCGGTGCCGGAGATTTTCATCTGATCGACAGCGGTGACGGCTTGAAGCTGGAGCAATACGGACCCTACCGTATCATACGCCCCGAGGCGCAGGCTCTATGGCCGAAAGCGCTGCCGTCTCACGTCTGGGACAAGGCGGATGCAGTTTTTACCGGGGACACCGACGAGGACGGCATGGGGCGGTGGCGCTTCACCCGCGAGGCTCTCGGTGAGACCTGGCCGCTTTCGCTTCTCGGTGTCGATTTTCTCGGCCGCTTCACCGCTTTCCGGCACGTCGGGGTCTTCCCCGAGCAGATCGCGCACTGGACCTGGATGAAGGAGCGGATCGAAGGCCATGGGCGGCCGCTGAAGGTGTTGAACCTCTTCGGCTATACCGGCGTCGCCTCGCTCGTCGCCGCTGCTGCCGGGGCCGAGGTCACCCATGTGGACGCCTCGAAGAAGGCGATCGGCTGGGCGCGCGAGAACCAGGCCTTGAGCCGGCTCGAAAGGGCGCCGATCCGCTGGATCTGCGACGACGCGATGAAGTTCATCCAGCGAGAAGAACGCCGCGGTAGCCGCTACGACATCATCTTGACCGATCCGCCGAAGTTCGGTCGTGGGCCGAACGGCGAGGTCTGGCAGCTCTTCGATCATCTGCCGGCCATGCTCGACATCTGCCGCGAAATCCTCGCCCCGAAGGCGCTCGGCCTGGTGCTGACGGCCTATTCTATTCGGGCGAGCTTCTATTCCATCCACGAACTGATGCGCGAGACGATGCGCGGCAAGGGCGGGATCGTGGAATCCGGCGAACTGGTAATCCGGGAGGCCGGACTCGACGGCAGGACGCCCGGCCGGGCGCTTTCAACATCACTTTTCAGCCGATGGGTACCGAAATGAACGACGACCTTCGCGAACAGGGGCCGCGTCGGGTCGGCCAGGTCAAGGAAGTGACGAGCCTTTCAAACCCGATCGTCAAGGATATCAAGGCTCTTTCGCTCAAGAAGGCGCGTGACGAGACGAAGAGCTTCATGGCCGAGGGGCTGAAGCTCGTCATCGACGCGCTTGATCTCGGTTGGACCATCAAGATCCTCGTCTATTCCAAGGCCGGGCGAGGCAAGCCGTTGGTCGAAAAGGTTGCCGCACGCACCGTCGCGGCAGGCGGGCTGGTGCTCGAGGTAAGCGACAAGGTGATGTCGGCGATCACGCGCCGTGACAATCCGCAGATGGTGGCGGGCGTTTTCGAGCAAAGGTTCAGGGCGCTGAAG
>DATGWU010000198.1:0-2403 GCA_035299345.1 Rhizobium sp. | reverse complement strand
GCGTGGACGAGCAGGCCCTCGGTCACGATCTGGCCGGCGGTCATGCGCGGCGAGAGCGAGCCGAACGGGTCCTGGAAGACGAGTTGCATCTGTCGGCGCAGCGCGCGCATCTGCTGCGGGCTCGCCTTGGAGATGTCCTGCCCGTCGAAGATGATCCGGCCGTCGCTGTCGAAGAGACGCAGAAGGGCCCGCCCGAGGGTGGACTTGCCGGAACCGGATTCGCCGACGATGCCGATCGTCTGCCCCTTGCGGAGCGTGACGGTGACGTCGCGGACCGCCTTTACTTCGAGCTTCCTGCGGCCGAGGAACCCGCCGCCGGCGGTGAAGGTGACGGCGACGTTCCGGCCTTCGAGCAGCCTCGGGGAGTCGGTCGGAACCGGGTCCTTGTGGCCGGTCGGCTCGGCGGCGAGCAGCATCTTCGTATAGTCGTGCTGCGGGTTCGAGAAGATCGCCTCGACCGGACCCTGCTCGACCACCTCGCCGAGCTTCATCACTGCGACGCGGTCGGCGAAGCGCCGCACGACGTTGAGATCGTGCGAGATGAAGATGATCGAGAGGCCGATCCGCTGCTTCAACTCGCGCATTAGGTCGAGGATCTGCGCCTGGATAGTGACGTCGAGCGCCGTCGTCGGCTCGTCGGCGATCAGGAGTTCCGGGTCGTTGGCGAGCGCCATGGCGATCATTACGCGCTGGCGCTGGCCACCGGACAGCTCATAAGGGTAGGAGTCGATCCGGTGCTCGGGTTCGGGGATCTTGACGAGCTTCAAGAGCTCGATCGCCTTCGCCCGCGCCTCCTTCGCCGAGAGGCCCTTGTGGTGGATCATCGGCTCGGCGAGCTGGTAGCCGATCTTGTAGAGCGGATCGAGCGATGTCATCGGCTCTTGGAAGATCATCGTCACCCGCTCGCCGCGGATGTGGTTCAGCCCTTTCACCGGCAGGCCGAGGATTTCGGCGCCGTCGAGCTTTGCCGAACCGGAGGCGGAGCCGTTGGCGGCGAGCAGGCCCATCATCGCCATCATCGTCTGGCTCTTTCCCGAGCCGGACTCGCCGACGATCGCCAGCGTCTCGCCGCGCTTGACGTCGAGACTGATGCCCTTGACCGCCTCGACCTTGCCGAGCGGCGTGTCGAACCAGACCCGCATGTCGCGTATTTGAAGCAGCATATCCGTTTTGGTCATCGTCAGCGGTCCTTGGGATCGAGCGCGTCACGCAGGCCGTCGCCGACGAAGTTGAGCGCGAACAGCGTGCTTACGAAGAAGATCGCGGGGAAGATCAGCAGCCATGATGCGGATTGCATGCTGGCCGTGCCTTCGGCGATCAGCGTGCCCCACGAGGTCATCGGCTCCTGCACCCCGAGCCCGAGGAAGGAGAGGA
Source organism: Rhizobium sp. (assembly GCA_035299345.1). Taxonomy (GTDB): domain Bacteria; phylum Pseudomonadota; class Alphaproteobacteria; order Rhizobiales; family Rhizobiaceae; genus Allorhizobium. Next base: position 1,029 of record DATGWU010000198.1, on the reverse strand, counting down.
AGCTCTCGAGCAGGATCACCTTAGGCACGAGGACCGTGACGAAGACGACCACGGGACCGATCGTATTCGGGATGACGTGACGGCGGATGATCTGCCAGTTGGAAAGCCCCATGGCGCGGGCGGCCTCGACGAATTCGCGCCGTTTGAGGGACAGGGTCTGGCCGCGCACGATGCGGGCCATGTCCAGCCACTCGATGGCGCCGATCGCTGCGAAGATCAGCACGAAATGGCGTCCGAAGAACACCACCAGCATGATGACGAAGAACATGAAGGGCAGCGAATAGAGGATCTCGACGAACCGCATCATGACGTTGTCGACGCGCCCGCCGATGAAGCCGGAGGTCGCGCCGTAGGTGACGCCGATGACCAGCGACACGAAGGTCGCAAGCAGGCCGACGACGATCGAGACCTGACCGCCGAGCATGACGCGGGGCAGGAGGTCGCGGCCGTTGCGGTCGGTCCCGAAGGGGAAATACTGCCCGTTGACCCTGCCGGTGACGACGAGCGTCGTGCCGTCATTTCGCGTTTCCTGCAGCGCCGCGCCGTCGAACTCGTCCGGCCGGTCGAGATAGCGCAGGACGCGCTCGTCGATCGGCTTGTCGGACGAGATCGTGGCGGTATAGGCGGAGCCAGAGACATCGAAGGCGTTCAGGCTGACGCGGGCGCGCTCGACGGCCTTGGTCATGACCTGTTCAAGCGTCGCCTCCTGCGGGTATGGCGAGAGCGAGGGCGGCACGGCGACGTAGCTCGTGAACACCGCGTCGTAGCGATGCGGCCAAAAGATCGGTCCGCCGAAGCTGAAGGCGACGATCACCAGCAGGTAACCGAGCGAGAGCATGGCGGCGGTGTTCCGGCGGAAGCGGATGCGTGCCAGCTTCCAGAGGCTGAGCCCCTCTCGCGCATCCGTCTCAAGGGGGATTGCGCCGGGTCCGGCTTGGATGTGTGGTTCACTCATAGCGGACCCTCGGATCTAGCAGCGCATAGAGAATGTCGACGATCAGGTTGAAGACCACGATGAAGACGGAGATG
>DATGWU010000197.1:0-2850 GCA_035299345.1 Rhizobium sp. | reverse complement strand
CTCGGCAGGTAGTGCAGCTCGTCCCGCGGCGAGATCACCGTGATCTCGTCCTCGACGCCTCGGCGGCGCAGTTCGCGGATGGTGGTGAGCGCCCCGAAACCGGAGCCGAGAACGGTGATATTGGCCACAGCAATCTCCAGAGAAAACGTTTCTTCATATACATGAAGATTTATTATTTCTGGAAAGAGGCGCTTCGCCACAGGAGCGGGCGGTGACGACGAGATATCCGGCCGACCACACATCACCACCGTCATGCCGGCTCAAGGCCGGCATGACGGCAAAGTGTTTGCATCATGGAGAGTGCAGCTCAAGCTTGAGTTTGCCGATTCCGGGTGCCCATAATGCGGCGATGAAGGGCTATGTTTATATTCTCGCCTCGCAACGTAACGGTACGCTCTATACCGGCGTGACCAGCGACCTGGCGCGCCGCCTTTACGAACACCAGCATGAGCTTATCCCCGGTTTTACCAGCCGCTACGGTGTCAAAACGCTGGTCTGGTTCGAGGAGCATGACCTTGTGACCGATGCAATCGTACGCGAGAAGACGATCAAGAAATGGCCACGCAAATGGAAGCTCGACCTGATCGAGACCCTCAATCCCGACTGGCAGGATATCAGCCATTATCTCCATGGTCTCTGAAGAGCCGGAGCGGAAGATATCTCGGAGGCACGTTGTTCTCAGCCATTTCGGCGTGGCGCGCTCCAGCAGTCCCGCAGCTGCTCGCTCTGCCACTCGGCGACACCTCGCTCCCTCACTCGGCGGCACCCTCCGTCACCCCGGACTTGATCCGGGGTCCAGCCGGCGAGCGTCGGCGAGCCGAAAAGACTCTTCATCCTTCGCAGTGTCCAAAGACTCTTCCCGCGCGATGGACATCGCGCGACTGGATGCCGGGTCGAGCCCGGCATGACGGTGGTGATGTATGGCGGCGCGTCATCACCGTTGCTCCTCTTCCCGTTGCGGACAAGAGGGCATTCGGGCGGACGTACCCTGCCTCTCTTCCCGAGTGCGAGAGGGACCGGCTGGCGCGGTGCCGACCACGGGTCAGTCTCCCCGCTTGTGGGGGTTGAGGAGCGGCCGGCGAAGCCGGGCAATCGATCCAGTGAATCGATTGCAGCGACGAACGCCGACAGGGCAGAGGGGGGTGCCGCTGCGAGCCGAGGCCGGAGGTCCACCCCCCTCTGTCACTTCGTGACATCTCCCCCACAAGGGGGAGATCAAATCTCGGAACGCCAGCCGTCAGGCGGCGGCTTTGCGGCCGTAGGCCCAGTCCATGTAGAGTTCGAGCGCCTTGCGGGCGACCGGCCCTTCCTGCAGCTCGCGGTCGTCGAGGCGGTTGACCGGGGCGACCTTGGAATAGTTGCCGGTGGTGAAGATCTCGTCGGCTCCCATGAAGTCCTCGACCGAGAGCGTCACCTCGCGCACCTCGTAGCCCGCCCCGCGCAGAAGGCCGATGACCCGCGCGCGGGTGATGCCGGCGAGGAAGGTGCGGTTGGCGGCCGGCGTGAAGACGACGCCGTCCTTCACCATGAAGACGTTCGAGGAGGCGGTCTCGGCGATGTTGCCGTTCATGTCGCGCACCAGCGCATTGTCGAAGCCGCGGGCGCGTGCCTCGACGATCATGCGGCCGGAATTCGGGTAGAGGCTGCCGGTCTTGGCGTCGGTCATCGCGCATTCCGGCGTCGGCCGGCGATAGGGCGAGAGCGTCAGCGAATGGGGCTTGGCGGTGTGCATCGGCGCCTCGAAGAGGCAGAGCGCGAAGCGCGTCGAGGCCGCATCGGGGGCGACGACCGAGCCCGCCTGGCCATGCTCGGCCCAGTACATCGGCTTGATGTAGATCGCCGTCTTGCCGTCGAACTTCTTCACCCCTTCGAGCGCCAGCCGCTCGATCTCCTCTTCGGGCACCGTCGCCGCCATGCCCATGGCGACGGCCGAGCGGTTGACGCGCGCGCAGTGGCGGTCGAGGTCGGGGGCGATGCCGTCGAACCAGCGCGCGCCGTCGAACACCGTCGAACCGAGCCACATCGCATGCGACACCGGCCCGATCAGCGGCGGGTTGCCGGCGATCCATTCGCCGTCGACGAAGGTCCATGTGGGCGTGCGGGCGGAAGTATCGACAGCCATCGGCTTCTCCTCGTTTCCTGTCTTTCAGTCCTTCCGATTTATCCGGAAAAAGCAGAATTGGGGTGAATGGGTACATCAAAAATAGTCATGCCTCCACCGCTTCGTCATGCGGTAGGTTGCGCGCCAAAATGCGCAGGAGACGACCGATGAGAGCCATGTATTACGAAGCCTTCGAGAAGATGCCGGAGATCCGGGTGCTTCCCGACCCGACCCCGACGGAGAACGGCGTCGTCATCAAGGTCGAGGCGTCGGGGCTCTGCCGCAGCGACTGGCACGGCTGGATGGGCCACGATCCCGACATCCGCCTGCCGCACGTGCCGGGCCACGAGCTCGCCGGTGTGATCGCCGCGACCGGGCGGGGCGTGATGCGCTACAAGGTCGGCGACCGGGTGACGGTACCCTTCGTTTCCGGTTGCGGCCGCTGCGGCGAATGCCGCTCCGGCAACCAGCAGGTCTGCGAGGCGCAGTTCCAGCCGGGCTTCACCCACTGGGGCTCGTTCGCCGAATACGTGGCGATCGACTATGCCGACCAGAACCTCGTCCACCTGCCGGAGGAGATGGATTTCGCCACCGCTGCCAGCCTCGGCTGCCGCTTTGCGACCTCCTTCCGCGCGGTCGCCGACCAGGCCCGCGTAAAGGGCGGCGAATGGGTGGCGGTGCATGGTTGCGGCGGTGTCGGCCTCTCGGCGATCATGATCGCCGCCGCCCTCGGCGCCAATCCGATCGCG
>DATGWU010000196.1:0-6983 GCA_035299345.1 Rhizobium sp. | reverse complement strand
ACATCGTCGGGCAGGCGCGTGCGAAGCGCGCCGTCGCGATTGCGCTGCGCAACCGCTGGCGGCGCATGCAGCTCGACGAGAAGCTGCGCGAGGAAGTGCTGCCGAAGAACATCCTGATGATCGGACCGACCGGCGTCGGTAAGACCGAGATCTCCCGGCGACTTGCGAAACTTGCCGGTGCCCCCTTCATCAAGGTCGAAGCTACGAAGTTTACCGAGGTAGGCTATGTCGGCCGCGACGTGGAGCAGATCATTCGCGATCTCGTCGAAGTCGGCATTGGACTGGTGCGAGAAAAGAAGCGTGCCGAAGTCCAGGCCAAGGCCCATGCAAGTGCAGAAGAGCGCGTCCTTGACGCGCTGGTCGGCTCCACTGCGTCCCCGGCGACGCGCGACAGCTTCCGCAAGAAGCTGCGTGACGGCCTTCTCGACGACAAGGAGATCGAGATCGAGGTTGCCGATACCGGCGGAGGTATGCCCGGCTTCGAAATTCCCGGAGCAAACGTTGGAATTCTCAATCTGTCGGAGATGTTCGGAAAGGCCATGGGCGGCCGAACCAAGAAGGTTCGCACCACGGTCAAGAACTCCTATCCGGAGTTGATCCGCGACGAATCCGACAAATTGATCGACAACGAGCTGATCCAGCGCGAAGCCGTAAAATCGGTGGAGAACGATGGGATCGTATTCCTCGACGAGATCGACAAGATTGCAGCGCGCGACGGTGGGATCGGCGCAGGCGTCTCCCGTGAGGGGGTCCAGCGAGACTTGCTGCCGCTGGTTGAAGGTACGACCGTGTCCACCAAGTATGGGCCGGTCAAGACGGACCATATTCTGTTCATCGCGTCCGGCGCCTTCCACGTCGCGAAGCCATCCGATCTTTTGCCCGAGCTGCAGGGACGTCTGCCGATCCGTGTCGAGTTGAAGCCGTTGACGAAGGAGGACTTCCGTCGGATCCTGACGGAGACGGAGGCAAGTCTCATCCGCCAGTACCGGGCACTGATGGCGACGGAGGAGTTGAACCTCGACTTCACGGAGGACGCGATCGACGCCCTGGCGGATGTCGCTGTCCACCTGAACACGTCTGTCGAGAACATCGGCGCCCGGCGCCTGCAGACCGTCATGGAACGGGTGTTGGACGATATCTCCTTCAACGCGCCCGATCGCGGCGGGCAGTCCATCATGATCGACTCTGGCTATGTGCGCGAACACGTGGGTGATATAGCCGCCGACGCTGATCTCTCCCGCTATATCCTGTGATGTTTGTGCATCTCTATGGTATTTCCGGAAGTCGTGAACCAGAGATGGTTAACGCGGTGGTCGACAAGTAAGGCTGCACCTTATAGAGGGGCAGGCGCATAGGTCGAGTTCCGATCTATGGAACAACAATGGGGCAGGCGGATCGTGGTGCGGTTCTTTCTGGCAGTGGTCGTGGCTCTGATGCTGGTGGCGCCGACGTCGGTGCATGCCGGTGTCGTCCTCGTTCCGGCAGGGAATCGCCACGCCGAACAACCCTCGATCCCGGGCGCGTCCGTGAGGCGCACGAAGGCCGGTAAGACGACCTTCGATCTTAAGTATGAGAAGGTACGGGATCTGCTGGCTTCCGATCGGCAGCTGATCGCGAAGATCAAGTCTACGGCCGCCAACTACGGCATCGATCCGATCCATATTGTCGGAGCCATTGTCGGGGAACACACATACAACGTCGATGCCTATGATCGCCTCCAGAGCTATTACGTAAAGGCGGCGTCCTACGCAGGTAGTAGCTTCCGCTTCAGCTATGAAGACGAGTCGGTCGAGGATTTCGTGAGCCGTCCCGAGTTCTCGGAATGCAACGGTCTTTCAGACTCCTATCGCCTGTGGTCGTGCCGCGAGCTCGTCTGGGAGAAAAACTTCCGCGGACATTCGGTTGGCGGTATGAGCTATCCGAACAACCGGTTCAGCGCAGTCTTTTTCCAGCCGTTCTATGCGGGGCAGACGTTTGGGCTCGGCCAGATCAATCCGCTGACGGCCTTGATGCTCACGGACTTCGTCGCTCAGAAGTCCGGCTACCCGCGACTGAATGCGAGCGACGCCGCCGGAGTCTACAAGGCCATCATGGATCCGGACATTTCGCTTGCCTTCATGGCAGCAATTCTTCGCAAGTCCATCGATGACTACCGCTCGATCGCGGGCATGGACATTTCTCGCAATCCCGGCATCACGGCAACGTTGTTCAATGTCGGCAACTCGCTCGGGCGAGCACAGGCTCTGGCCCGCAAGAATGCCGCGGGCGGTGCAGCCATACTGCCCGAGGAGAACTATTATGGCTGGCTGGTGAACGATCGACTGGCGGAGCTCAAGGCCCTGCTTTGAGCCCATCGGTCCCAGCCGACGGCAGCCCCTTGGCTTTCCTGTCAAAACTTGCCATTTGTCAGGCGAACTTGCACCCGGGGCCGATGGATCCGGGCGCCGATCCCTTTCGGTAGACATTGGAGCGCCGGTTGACCAGATCAGTATTGCTCGGCATCGACACCGGCGGAACTTACACCGACGCGGTTCTTTTCAGCGAGGCGGATGGACTTCTGGCGAAGGCGAAGGCACTGACCACCCGTCATGATCTCGCCGTCGGGATTTCGGCCTCCGTCGATGAAGTTCTGCGCTCGTCCGGCGTTGCGGCCAATGTCATCGGTCTCGTCTCGCTATCAACGACTCTTGCGACGAACGCTCTGGTCGAAGGGCAGGGTGGCAGAACCTGCCTTGTCATGATCGGCTTCGAGCCTGCCGACATAAAGCGAGGCGGCCTCTCCGAGGCGTTGGGGACGGATCCCGTGCTCTTCCTCCCCGGAGGACACGATACGCACGGCAACGAAAACCTGCTGGACATGCGTCCTCTCGAGGATGCGCTGCCGCACCTTGGACAGACCGTTTCCTCGTTCGCTGTCGCCGGCTATTTCGCGGTCCGCAATCCCGCCCATGAGATTCGTGTCCGGGACCGCATCCGCGCCGTTACCGACCTGCCGGTTACCTGCAGCCACGAACTGTCGTCAAAACTGGGCGGCCCTCGGCGTGCGCTGACGACCCTGCTCAACGCGCGCCTTATCGCCATGATCGATCGGCTGATCGGGAGCTGCGAAATGTTTGCGAGGCAGCGCGGAATTTCAGCACCTATGATGGTCGTGCGCGGCGATGGCGCACTGATTTCCGCCGCGGAGGCCCGACTGCGTCCGATCGAGACGATCCTCTCAGGTCCGGCGGCCAGTCTGGTCGGCGCGCGTTATCTCACAGGTCTGGACGACGCCGTCGTCTCCGATATCGGTGGCACGACGACCGACGTCGCCATCCTCGACGGGGGAAAGCCGCGCCTTGATGCCGAAGGCGCCGTCGTTGGCGGTCACCGTACGATGGTGGAAGCGGTGGCGATGCGTACCTACGGCCTCGGTGGGGATTCCGAGGTGCGAATCGATGAGCGCGGTCTCGCCGCGAAAATCGAACTCGGTCCACGACGCCTGGTACCGCTCAGCCTTGCCGCCGCACTTCACGGCAATGTCGTGCTCGATGCGCTTGAACGACAGCTTCGGAGTGTTCGTCCAGGCCGTAACGATGGCCGGTTTGCCGTGCGTACTGGCGTCCCGGAGAGTCTGGCCGCCGGCCTCCAGCCGCAGGAGGCCAACCTGTTTGCCCGCATCGGTGACAAGCCCGTCCCGCTCGATCAGTTGCTGACGTCGACTGCACAAGGCGCAGTTCTCGATCGGCTGGTCGCGAGGGGGCTCGTTCATCTCTGTGGAATAACGCCTTCGGATGCTATGCATGTCTTGCGCCGGCAGGAACAATGGCAGCGGAAGGCGGCCGAGCTCGGTCTGAGACTTGCACTGCGGACGAAGGATGGCACGGGACGTCCGATCGCGGAATCCCCGGAGGAGCTTGCCGGACGTGTCGTCGCGAGGTTGCATCGGCGGTCGGCGGAGATCGTCCTCGGTACCTGCCTTGCCGAGGACGAACTGGCCGACGTCGATCCTGCGAGATCGGTTCTGATCGACTGCGCTCTCTCCGGAAAGGACGGTATCGTCCGCTTTGGTCTCGCGCTCGACCGCCCCCTTGTGGGGCTTGGGGCATCGGCACGGGTTTACTACCCGGACATTGCTGAAATCCTCTCATCCTCCGTTTCCATCCCGCTGGATTCCGATGTTGCAAATGCCGTCGGCGCGGTGGTGGGGCAGGTTCAGATGTCGGCGGAAGTCGTCGTAACATCGCCGCAAGAGGGTCTCTTCATAGTGTCCGGTTGCGGTGACAGCCTGCGACTGACCGAGCAGGAGAAGGCGTTCGCCGAGGCGAGGCGCCGGGCCGACACTGTTGTTCGCCAGCGTGTCGCCGCCAACGGAGCCAGCGCGACCTTGGTCGTCATGGAAGAGAGTGTCGATGCTCCTGAGATCGAGGGCAGGCGACGCCTGATCGAGGCGCGCGTCATCGCGCGTGCAGTCGGACGACCGCCCGTCGCGACCGAGTGACCGTTTCCATATTAGAAAGAATATTTGTCACTTATGCATAATTGACAATGGATGCGAATGCGCGATCCTGTGCGCCGTGCCTGAGCAGCAAACGCACTAAGGAGAATGCAATGGGTCGCGTCGAGTGCCACGGATTGTCCATCGATCAGAGTCTTTATGACTTCCTGATAAGGCAGGCTCTTCCGGGGACCGGGACTGATCCGGAGCGATTTTTCACCGGGTTTTCGGCGCTCGTGCATGAGCTTGGACCAAAGAACCGCATACTTCTCGCCCGACGCGACGAGCTCCAGGAAAAGCTGGACGCCTGGTACCGTGAAAACGGCGCGCCGACCGACATGGGCACCTACGAGCAGTTTCTTCGCGAGATCGGATACCTTCTTCCGGAGGGAGACGACTTCTCGGTAACGACCGCCAATGTCGATCCCGAAATCGCCGAAATCGCCGGCCCGCAACTGGTCGTTCCGGTCATGAACGCCCGTTATGCGCTGAACGCCGCCAATGCGCGGTGGGGGTCGCTCTATGATGCGCTCTATGGAACCGATGCGATTCCGGAGGACGGCGGAGCCGAGAAAGGCAAAGGCTACAATCCCGTTCGCGGCGAGAAGGTCATCGCCTGGGCGCGCAACCTCCTTGACGCCTCCGCGCCGCTCCTGGATGGGAAATGGTCGGAGGTCACCTCCCTTGTTTCCACGAACGGTATCCTCGCGATCGGGCTGAGCGAAGGTCGTCTGACCGCTCTGAAGGAGCCGGAACAATTCGTCGGATATACCGGGGCGCCGGCATCGCCGAAGAGTGTGTTCCTGCGCAAGAACGGTCTTCATGTCGAGATTGTCATCGAACGCTCAGGGATGATCGGCAAGAGCGATCCAGCCGGCATCAACGACGTTCGCCTCGAATCGGCGATCACCACCATCATGGACTGCGAGGATTCGGTTGCCGCGGTCGATGCGGAGGACAAGGTCGTCGTTTATTCCAACTGGCTTGGCCTGATGAAGGGCGATCTGACCGAGGAGGTTACGAAGGGGAGCAAGACCTTCACCCGCAGACTCAACCCAGACGTCGAGTTCACGTCACCTGACGGCAGCCCAGTTTCTATCGCCGGTCGCTCGCTTATGCTTGTGCGCAATGTCGGTCACCTGATGACGAATCCGGCGATCCTGGACCGGAATGGTGATGAGGTTCCGGAAGGCATCATGGATGCTATGATTACCGGACTGATCGCGCTTCACGACGTTGGTCCCGGTGGCCGGCGGATGAATTCCCGCAAGGGCTCCATGTACGTCGTAAAACCCAAGATGCACGGTCCCGACGAGGTTACCTTCGCCTGCGAGATATTCGCACGCGTCGAAGAGATCCTCGGCATATCGCCGAACACGATGAAGATGGGCATCATGGATGAGGAGCGTCGCACGACGATCAACCTCAAGGAGTGCATCCGCGCCGCCAAGGACCGTGTCGTCTTTATCAATACCGGCTTCCTCGACCGTACCGGTGACGAAATCCACGCCTCGATGGAAGCCGGGCCGATGATTCGCAAGGGCGACATGAAGCAGGCGACCTGGATTTCCGCATACGAGAACTGGAACGTCGACGTCGGCCTTGCATGCGGTCTCTCCGGCCATGCGCAGATCGGCAAGGGCATGTGGGCAATGCCCGACATGATGGCGGCGATGCTCGAGCAGAAGATTGCGCATCCGAAGGCCGGCGCCAATACCGCCTGGGTTCCCTCGCCGACAGCAGCGACGCTGCACGCGACGCACTATCACCACGTCAATGTCGCTGATGCACAGGCCGTGCTGAAAAAACGGCCGCGCGCCAAGCTGGCCGATATTCTCTCCGTTCCAGTTGCCGTTCGCCCGAACTGGACACCGGAAGAAATTCAGCGAGAACTGGACAATAACGCCCAGGGGATCTTGGGTTATGTCGTCCGCTGGATCGACCAGGGCGTCGGCTGCTCGAAGGTGCCGGACATCAACAATATCGGCCTTATGGAAGACCGCGCGACGCTACGCATCTCGGCACAACACATGGCCAACTGGTTGCATCACGGCGTCGCCACCCGACAGCAGATCATCGAGACGATGAAACGGATGGCCGCGGTCGTCGACGCCCAGAACGCGGATGATCCGGCTTATCGGCCGATGGCCGGTTACTTTGACGAGTCCATTGCCTTCCAGGCTGCGCTTGATCTCGTCCTCAAGGGGCGCGAGCAGCCAAATGGCTATACTGAGCCGGTGTTGCACCGGCGACGGCGGGAACTCAAGGCGAGACTTATCGCCTGAATCAACGCGCCGAACAAAAATAAAGCCGCCGGCATATGCCGGCGACTTTATTTTCTGTATCGACGGTTCCCGCAGAACTCTACTGAAGAACGACGACCCGTGCAGACTTGCCAGGACGCACACGATCGTAAAGATCCATGATGTCCTGGTTCATCAGGCGGATGCAGCCGGAAGACGCAGCGGTTCCGATCGAGGCCCATTCCGGTGTGCCGTGGAGACGG
>DATGWU010000195.1:0-2140 GCA_035299345.1 Rhizobium sp. | reverse complement strand
GAAGCGCCAAAACAGCCTGCGCAGCCGCAGGCTCGATCACCGCGCAGCTTCGATCACGAGGTCGCAGTGGTCGCGGAAGCCGACGATCCGTTTCTCTCGGCAGACGACCTGTCGGAGATTGCCGACGCTCCGGTCGCGACGCCGCGGCCGCGGCGCTTTTCCTTCGCAAAGCTGGCGCTCGGCGCCTTTTCGGTCCTGATCTCGCTGGCGCTCGGGCTCTGGATCGACAGCCTCCTGCGCGATCTCTTCACCCGTTCCGACTGGCTCGGCTACGCAGCCCTTGCGGTACTCGCGGTCGGCCTGGCAGCGCTTGCCGTCGCCGTCGGCCGAGAAATACTCGGCATCTGGCGGCTCGATGCGGTCCAGACCCTCAAAACCGAAGCGGAGGCGGCCGCAGCCGGCGCCCGCCCGCGCGCCGCCCGTGCCATCGTCGAGCGCCTCGTCAAGCTGGTCTCCGGCCGGCCGGAGACCGCGCGCGGACGTGCGACGCTCGAAGCGGCCCGCGACGACGTCATCGACGCCCCGCACCTGATCGCGCTTGCCGAACGCGAGCTTCTCGCCCCGCTCGACCTCAAGGCGCGTGCGCTGATCCTCGGAAACGCCAAGCGCGTCTCGGTCGTGACCGCCGTCAGCCCGCGGGCAGTGGTCGACCTCGCCTATGTCCTGTTCGAGGTCGTCCGCCTGATCCGGGCCATGGCCGAACTCTATGGCGGCAGGCCGGGCACCTTCGGCATGATGCGCCTCTTCAGGGACGTGCTGGCCCATCTCGCCGTCACCGGATCGATCGCCGTCGGCGACGGCCTCGCCCAGCAGATTCTCGGCCACGGGCTTGCCTCGCGGCTCTCGGCACGGCTCGGCGAAGGGGTCATAAACGGCCTGATGACGGCACGCATCGGCATCGCCGCCATGGATCTCTGCCGGCCCCTGCCGTTCAAGGCGCTGAAACGTCCCGGCATCGGCGATTTCGTCGCTGATCTCGCTCCACGCTTGACTTCGGCTCCCGGCGCCCGCAAGGAATAGCCGGACGGTTTCCGACTCGTTTTCCTGCAACAGGGTAAACGGCCCGCGGCCGAGGAAACCAAGCATTAACCATTATCGCGTTAGATGTCAGACGGGTCCTTCGTTGCTCGTGCCAGGGTGAACCGATGTCGTTTCGTTCTTTGTCCTTTATCGGCTCTCTCGCCGCTCTCACCGTCGCCGCCGCGGTTCTGTCCGCGCCGTCCGCGGAAGCGGCATCCCGCGACAAGCGCTTCTTCGATTCCGTTTCGGGGATTTGGAAAGGGCCGGGCGAGATCGTCGCCGGCAAATACAAGGGCACCAAATTCACCTGCAACCTGACCGGCATCTCGTCGAACGGCCAAACCGGCCTCAAGCTCGACGGAACCTGCCGCGTCGGCGTGTTCTCGCAGCCCATGAGCGCGGTCATCACGCAGGTCGGCAACACCTATCAGGGCAAGTTCCTCGATGGCGCCGAGGGTAAGGGGCTCGACATCGTGTCCGGCACGGTCAGCGGCGACAAGGTCGTCATGGGCATCAACCGCGCCAAGCTGAACGGCGCCATGGTCGCCCGCGTCCAGAACGAGACGGCGATGAACATCACCATCTCGGTCAAGGTCGAGGATCGCATGATCCCGGTCATCGGCCTTTCGCTCAACCGCGAAATGGACGCCGACGCGTCCGCGTCGCTCAAGAAGTAATTAGCGCCACCATTCGCCGTCGTCGCTGGCAATCGTGATCCCGGTCCGGTCGCTCTCCTCGAGCCATGCCGCGACGGAACGTCCGTAGACGACCATCGAAGCTGCGATGTCGGCAAGCGGCATCAGCACGAAGGCTCGCTCGGTCATGCGCGGATGCGGGAGCTCGAGCCGGTCCGTCCGGGTTTCGAGCGCGTCATAGGTCAGCACGTCCATATCGATCGTCCGCGGCCCCCAGCGCTCGATCCGCACCCGCTTCATCTCGCGTTCGATGTCGAGGCAGGCATCGAGCAGCGCCTCCGGCGGAAGCCTCGTCTCGACCGCGGCGCAGGCATTGTAGAAATCCGCCTGGTCGGTCTTGCCCCATGGCGGCGTGCGGTAGAGCCGGGAGACCGCGACCACGCGGCAGTCCTCCCGCGCATCGAGCTTCTGCAGCGCAGCCGCCA
>DATGWU010000194.1:0-23915 GCA_035299345.1 Rhizobium sp. | reverse complement strand
GCTCGCCGACGAGATTGCTCACCTGTGCATGACCAGATTCCTTGACGCCGATAGTGGCGGCGTTCGTGAGTTCTTCGAAAGCGATTGGAGCCCGCTCCGCGGTGACATGGGGCGAATTCTCGAGCCAGGACACTTGTTCGAGTGGGCTTGGCTTCTTGCGAGATGGGCGGAACGTCGCGGAAATACGTTCGCTCTGGCAAAAGCCGAGCGTCTATTCAACATCGGAGAGAGCTACGGAATCTGCGCCGAGCGAGAGGTCGCAATCATGGCGCTTCACGACGACTTTACCGCGCGCGACGAGATGGCAAGGCTTTGGCCGCAGGCCGAATGGTTAAAGAGCGCAATGCGGCTTGCGATTCTGTCTTGTGGAAAGGCGCGCTCAGACTATTTGGCGTCGGCGTTACGCGCCATGGCGGCGCTCCGCCTCTTTCTCGGGACCTCAGTGAGCGGACTGTGGCGAGACAAGTTGAAACCAGACGGTCGTTTTGTATTCGAACCGGCGCCGGCGAGTTCTCTCTATCACATTGCGGGTGCAATCTATGAGGTCGAGCAGTGCTTGTTGTCGCTGGAGGCGGTCTCGCATGACGTTCTTCCTTGATTTGACAATAGAACCCACGGCGTAGTTGCCACGCGACGATGCAGATCACCGCCGCTGGTGAAGGGTTCCATCGGAAAGCTAGTCCGACACCAACGTCCGTGGCGACCAGCTTCTCGTCAGCGAGATCATCCTCGCCCGGTGGGCAAAGTCGCACGCAGACGGTCCCACCAACCCCTCCAACTTGTGTTTGGAGCCTGGAAGCGTTTGCAGAGCTGCTTGTCGCAAAACGAGCCATCAGGAGCCGCGACTATCCAATTGCTCCGCGGCGAATGAAAGAACGGATGATAAATCGTGACGGCCTTTGGGTTAAGCATAGCGGCGAGATAGCTGAAGCACGATATGCTCGTGACAATTACGTCGGCCGTTGCGATTCGGCAAAAGGCATCCAGAGGCTCGTCGTTGAACCGATATTGAAGCTGGTCGATCGACTTAAAATCGTCAAACGCGTCCACTTCAGGATGAAATTCAACGTCAGACTCCATATTATAGGTACCGAAATCATTTGTACGAACGGTGAAGTTGGCCGAGGTAGTCTCGGAATGCAGTTCTATGATATGAGGAATTCTTAGACTTCTAAATGTCGACTGCACATTCCGCATGACCCCGATATAGTATTCGTTGGGCAGGATGCGATTTTTCTCGAGAATGTGAATGTCTCCACGGCGAACATGGACGGCAATCCGAAGCGGTCGCTGTCCGGTCCAATCTTCCAACATATTGAATGGCGACACCGTCTCGGCAGCGACCCACGCGTCAGGATCGGCATCTAGCACAACGTGCGGATGCGTAATCTTAACGATCAGTGCTTCATCTGAATTATGGTACTCATTTAGGAGACATTCATGGAATCCAGGCCGAGGATCAGGAAGGTCGATTGTTTTGGCACCGGAAGGCCATGGTTCATCCGAGGGAATTGTGCACAGAGAGTTAAACCGCGCGACGAGCGAACTGTCAGGTCGCTGTGTTTTCATCGCTTCAAGACCTTGGTGGTCGAGCCGCCACAGCGGTGAGTGCAAATACCCGAAGCCCAGCTTCCTGGCTAGGCAATAGATCCCGTATATCCGGTATAACTGAGCCCCTGCGCCGTCGGTGTGGGCACGATTGTCATATGTAAGGTAGATCCGCGTCATCGCATCGTGGTATCAAAATGTTCATCCCTTGCAAAGCTTGCCTCGCGTAATGAAACACCCCGAACTGACGTATCGCCCAAACCCGTGAGCGAACCTACCGCGCGGCGAAATTTCTATTTCTTTTAGCCTACTTCACAGATGCGGGGCATTGCGCTACTGCTCGGTCTACCATTGCGGCATTCAGAGCACCGTGAACCCTTCCAGACAATCGTTCATTGGAGGAGCGAGCCACGGGTGGCGATCGCAAGTTCGAGTGAGGAAAATTGAGTACCTATCAACAATCGCATCCGAGCAGAGATTTAGTCAACGTTGCCGAGTCCGGGGTCGCAGAGCAAAGCTCCTACTCCGTTTGGTCCCGAGAGTGGGGGGCGAATGGTGTGTTACGCCGTGACTGCCCAGAGGACTTCGGATTCCATACGGACGAGGACGACGCTCCTTGGTGGATGGTTGACTTGCATCGGCCGTATCCATTGGAAACTATCGTCCTGCATAACCGTCGAGACGGATTCACAGATAAGGCGAAAACACTGTCTGTGAAGGTTTCACTCGACGGTCATAATTGGACCACTATACACGCGGGGATCTTGTATTTCGGACCGGGAAACGGCGCCCCACCGATGGTACTCCCGTTGCAGGGGAACCTCTGGGCCCGATATCTCAGCCTCGAATTGAACGAGAAGAACTATTTTCACCTGTCCAAAGTTGAAATATTTGTAGAATCTAAGTTCGCAAAAATTGCACAGCTTGCCTCAAAGTGGAACGTAAATCTTCCTCTTATGGGTGAACCAAATTCCATTTATCCAGAGTGCTATGAGATAGTTGAACCGGACACCACTTCAACATCGTCATCGGACGTTATCGGCCTAAAGATTAATCAAAACGGTGCTTTTGGCAACAGCGTGATCCAATACGCAAATGCAATCGAGATCGCTCGTACGGCCGGGGTCAAGTTCGTTCAGGTCAGCGCCGGTGGGCTCGTAGAATTGAATGAGCCCTTAGAGATTGCAGGTTTGACATTCCTGCCCGCTGATTCCCAGCTCCCGACGGGCGGTTCGTTTCTTAAAGGATACTTCTTTCATGCCCAAGCGCCAGGGCCTTCCAACCCCGTCGAGCGACACAATACCATCAAGAACATTGTCAAGCGGCTGTTCCCTTCTATTTCTTCCTTGCAAAAACCAGAGCGAGAACTCTCCATACATATTCGGGCTGGCGACATCTTTTCCACATGGGTCCACCCGGACTACGTACAGCCACCATTATCATTCTACATATTACTGATAGAGACACTGTTTAACCAAGGGCACGCGGATGCCATCAAACTAGTTTTTGAAGACAGACGTAACCCTGTAGTTGATCCACTAGAGGATTACTTGCTTAGCCGAAAGATCCCATACAGCTGTCAAAGCGGAACCGTTGTTGAAGACATCAATTCTTTGATAAATTCAAAGCATATGGCGTTCGGTTACGGGACATTTGGACCCGCCGTGTGTCATTTCTCAGACGAAATTGAAACAGTTTTCAATTTTGTTCCAGACGGCGGTCAGATCTTCCCCCAATTACCGAATGTCCGACGCATCTACAACGTAATAGACGCGGAGCGTGCGTACATGGCGGTTGGGAGCTGGAGAAATACACCCGAGCAGCGCGCCCTCATGGTAAACTATCCAGTAGGGAACCTGAGAGTTCTAGAGGAGATGTGACTTCAATGAGGTCTACCCCGTTCTCTCAGACTCAAAACACTAATTGAGAACCAGAGCATCGCGCGGCGGAGAGTTCGTGCGTGCAACAGTGTGCGACATTGCGACGACGGCGCTAGTTGCATGAATGTATCTGGCCTCACGCGATTGTGGCCCGGTCGCCGGCAAGCCACGACGCGTTGCGCACGCAGCGCTCCCAAAAAGACAGGCTCGGGTACAAGGCCCCCCTCACGAGGGAGATTTCTGGTCCACGACTACAACTCGACGACGACCCACTTCCCGTTGAACCTTGAGACGCCGGCCCAACGCCGGATAAGGCGGTCCCGTGTCTCCGCCTGTCGCTCAACCCACGCCAACGGGGAACATAAACGGCTGACACTCCCGAAGCAGCCTGATGAAAGTCCATTGGCAGGTCAACGACACTCGGATATCCGAACCCCATCAGGATGGACAATGGCAGCGAATTCATCCCCCATGATTTCGACCTCTGTGCAGATTCTCCACAACGCTCAAGGGTCGCATACATCATTCTGCAAGGACATGATGACTCCGAGGAGCGAATTCATATAGTTCCGCCACTGACTCGCTTATCTCCACCTCACCGCTGCCCGTCTCGATAGGTTTTGTAGCGACTTTTAGCAAACGCGCACATGCGGAGAACGTCCAAGCTCGCTCGATCGCATGTGCTAGCGTACCATCAGTCTGAGAAGATTCGGCCTCGAACTCACCGGGTTGTAGGTTAAGCTCGTACAGCGTCTGAAGCGCAGCCGGCCGCGCCATGAAAACTGACCCCGCGATAAAGCCAAAGCTACCAGTTTTCAAATCACTGACACGCATTCGCTCCTTCAATTTGTCAAGTTGTCCCTCGTTGCTACCCATGTAACCCGCCAATGACACGTTGTGTCCCCCTGGGCCCAAAATGCCGAGATCGCGACGCCGCCGAAACAGTTCAACGGCTGCTGCAAGTTCCCGCGGCTTCGTAAAACAAGATAAGAGCTCTCTTCGCCACTTCTCACCATTTTCAATATGCTTTGAGCGCTTTGTGTGAAGCTTTAAAACAAGATCGAACCCCTCAGATAATATCTCCCTTAGCGCAACAAGAAATGGGAGAATATCTCGGCCTCTGTTCTCCGTTTCCAAAACTCTGCTCTCAAATTTGTATCGTCGCAGCGCGGAAAATACCTCATCAATCTTCTCGGCGGGCGCCGTAATAAACAACTTCAACGGGCATCGATATTCCGACAGGTCCGAAAGGATCTCGTCCAAGAGCTCTGGGTAGAAAGCATGTATGACGCATGCCACCCTATCTTTCGCGATCGAATGAGTCGGGTCACCAATTAGCTCTGGGCCCTTCGCTCGGTAAAGATCGGCAAACGAACCGTCCGATACCGAGAACGGGTTCTCGAATCTCATTATCTCAAGATTATTCCTAAAGAAGTGCCTGACCCTTTTGGGAATAGGTGTTCCATCCTCAAGACAACCATAATGCCAGTATCGACGTGGAATATCAGGGTGGTCCAACGCTCGGAGGCGGCGTTTATACCAATTCCAGATCTCGAATACAGAATAATTTCCCGCACCGAACCGGGTGGTCATACCCTCGCCATCGGAGTTTATTTTCGTGAAATGATAGAAGCGAAGCAGGTCATCATTCGCCGTTATATCTCCGTTCCTAGTGACCCGTATATTCCGCCTGCTGATATTCCAGCTGGCGACGTTAAAGCCGGGCCTCCGTTCGATACGAACTCTGTCGAAAAGGGCAGGTATAAGGTCACAATATTTCTGATCCGTGAAGATTCCGTCCTCGATTTGATCATAACAGGCCCGATACAGACAGTCGCTCCACCAAGACGCTACCGCATTACCAATCTCGTCATTTTTTACAGCAATGAAACCGAGGTTGTATATACCGTATTTTAGCGAAATCTGCTCGTTGTCTTGGAAATCGGAAGGCGATTCGTTGGGCTCTACCTGGTGAGGAGTTAGGATAACGGATGCAGTCTCCAACTCAGTGGCAATGTCGTCGAGCGGATGGAAGACGGCTATATCTGGGTCGAGGTAGACAACCTTCTTTGCACCACCAGCAAGGATGTACTGCATTGCCTTGCCTTTGACAGCTGTACATGCCTCCACGATATCATGCTTAAAAACAAAGGCTTTCCAATCTGGAAAGAGAACCTCCGGATTAAGGATGAAGTCGAAATCGCTCTCCCAGTCAGTGTCGCAAAAGCCCGCGGGCGGCAGATCGACTATAACAGCCCAAATCGTCCAACTGGGATTCGCCAACCTAAGCGACTGCGCTAAGATCCTCGCCCTTGACAGATAGGCAAATGAGAAACTCGTATAGACATGGACTTCAGACATCGGACATCGCCTTAAAGCTTTGTGCGGAAAGGATGCCGCCGGTAAATTCGAGTTCATAAGTTTCCTTGGTTGGCGCGCGCACCTCGGCCATATCTAACGCGCGACCTTCTGAGAAGAATTTTACGAGATCATCAGCGGAGGCGAACACGCGCCCCTTAGCCATGCGATTCGTAACAGCAGCTACATTTCCACTGTCTCGCACAGTGAGCACAATGCAGCCGGCCGCGATTGATTCATATGCCACAAATGAGAACGTTTCTGGCCATCCGGAGGGAATAACAACAATATCAACAGCATGCTTACGCAGAAGTTCCACCATCGTCTCAGTTGAATCTGCTCTTATTTCCGCATGCACCCGTTGTACGTACCGGCTTTCTCTGTATTCGAAACTGTCGCTGACGAAATGCAAAAACTTGTAGCTTCCGTCAAATCTGCTCCCGGCAACAATGTTGGAGAAGATCCGCCAACCTTTATGTTCCACGGGGTATCCCACGAAAGCGACATTCAGTGGCGCGCCTTCCGCTCGCTCCCTTTTCACCGTCTCGATGGGAACAAGTGTGCTGTGAGGAACAACCTCTGCGCCAATGAACCGGCCTGTGAATGCCTTCAGCCAGACATCCAGAGCAACCTGAGAAGGCGAGAGAACAACAAACGGAATTGCAGCGAAAAGAACGTTCATCTGCTCTGAGCGGCGGATACGTTCGCTGCCGAAGACACAGATTCGACACGCGACTGATCCAACTGGAGGAGCGCCGCAGTATTCCACGTGATTTCGAAGAAGATTGTAGCCGTTGCACAGGCTATAATAGTCATGCAACCAGAAAAAGCTTTTGGAAGGTGAAAATACTCGTGCCAATTCAATGAGCACCCGAAGACTGTGACCGAGAGCGGAGTGAATAGCAAACATTCGGTCTTTGGTTGTCACCTCACGAGCCCGAAGGACATTTATAATGGCATCGGACGCGAACACCCCGACCGGTGAGCCATCCATTACGACTTTCAAGTACGTTGATGACGGATCGCTGTCGAAAATAAATGCAGAAGGCACCACAGGCGAGAGGTGAAGATAACCCAATCCCTTCGCATTGCAGGACAGTTGCTCTTTTCCCACCACAAGTTCCGTCCCAGCGACGACCTCAACATAGCAGGTGTGACTGATGGAAAGGACTAGGCCCGCCGGGAACGCAACGAGAGAGTTTGCAATAGCATCTTCCAGGTGATGCGTGTCTGTTGGCATGCCGACAGCCCCGGCTTCCTGCGGCCTCAATTCATCTCGTAAGGATGCGAGAAGCCCGAGTCTATCGTCCAGCTTCTCCCGAGGGGCTCGTCCTTCAGCTTTGCCAAACGCGATATAGTGAAAGAATGGGTTTATCCCCGACGCTCGCACGTCTGCGTAAGCCCTCAGGTAGAACGCTGTATCAAACCACTCAGCCGGGTTCCGTTGTTCCAGCCAGCCAATCGTGCAGTAGTGTTGCAACGGGGTATCAGCAGCTTGCCTGACGTCGGGATACTCGTGCTGGTAGTATTCCGCATCAAAATGCTCCGAAATCGCTGCCATCACTTGGTCGGCCGATCTGTTAGCAGCCACCGCAATGTGGATCTCGGGCCGTGAGAGTTCAATCTTCGCATGCTCGGAGCTTGGATCGATACGCAGCGACTCCCGGTACGCATTGATGGCTTCAGGCATTCTCCTTTGCAGCTTCAACACGTGGCCAAGTTGAAGATAGGTATCCGCTGAATCGCTTTTCAGGCTAAGTGCAGTTGTGTAAGCGGCCTCCGCCGCTACAAGGTTACCTTGTTCCTTGAGAGAATGGCCATACTGGACCCACAGACTGTGGTTTCCTGGCACCCTCTTCAAGGCCTTCGCATAATACCTTTCAGCGATCGACCATTCTCGCTGGCGGTTCGCTCTATCTGCTCGCTCAACTAAGACTGTCAGCTCGTTCTTGGATCGACGCGACGATCCTATTCCTCGAAGTGCGCGAAGGATTCCCATTTATTACTCTTCTTCATGCTCAATGTCGCGCGAAGCACGGCAGCAGTTTTCACATTCACACAACGGCTTCGGACATCGCATCAGGTGAGAACGGCGCGGATCGCGCCGAGCTTCTCCCTTATGTCCACTTGATGGTTCCCAATGAAGAAACCGTATCTATCTACATGCTCCGCGGCTTCTAGAGGACCGAACACAGAATAATCGAGATACTTTATAACCGGATTCTTCACAAAATTTCCTGCGACAATCGGCCGGACATCCACGTTGTTTGCACGAAGTCGCTGGAGAATATCGGCTCGCGACACGGCCGACCCTTCACGAATGATCAGGGCAAACCCAAACCAACTACTTTCACCCGTCTCCTCCTGGATTTGCAGAAACGGGTGATTCTCAAATAGCGCCCGAAAATGTCGCCCGTTGGTTTTCCGTGCCTCGATGAAGCCCGCCAACTTCTTAAGTTGCTCGCGCCCGATGGCCCCACTCATTTCCAACGGTCGAACATTGTAGCCGGGCAAGACAAATCTAAAAGATTCTTCGAAACTGTCGTCACTTTTCTCACCCGTCACGTGGTTAAATTTTGGGAGATTTCGAGTCCAGCCATGGGCGCGGAGACTAAGAAGAATGTGATAAATCTCCTCGTCGTCCGTAACGATGCACCCCCCCTCCATCGTCGCGATATGGTGAGAATAAAACGAGCTGAATGTACCCATCAGACCGAATGTTCCCGCTTGACGCCCCTCGAACGAAGCGCCCATCGATTCACAGTTGTCCTCCAGAATCATAATATCCCGGTCACCGACAATTGCCCGCACTGCCGCGAAATCATTTGGATTACCCAACAGGTTCACCAGGCAGACGGCTTTGGTGCGCTCATTGATCGCGCCGCGAAGCTTAGCCAGATCCATATTCAACGTACGCGGATCGATGTCGACAAAGACGAGCTTCAAACCATACTGCTGGAATGGATAATAGGTCGTCGACCAAGACACGGCGGGGACGATAACCTCATCCCCTTTCTTGAACTTCGGAACCCTGGTAAAAAATGGTGCTGCAACCATCAGCAGGTTCGCGGTTGAGCCTGAGCTGACCATGATTGCGTACCTGGCGCCAAAATACGCAGCGAATTCTTTCTCGTACGCGGCCACCTCGGGGCCCATCGTGAACATACGAGAATCGATAACGCGCTGGATCGCAGCAAATTCCTGCATATCCCAGGTGTCCGTCGCTAGGGGTAAATCAATCATCGTTGAAAGGCGCTCCTGTAAAAGTCGTATGTTAGTTCGATCCCAGTTTTCAGCGCCGTTTTCGGCTTCCAGCCAAAAGCGGATAGCTTCGTTATATCAACGACCTTCTGGCTCATACCTTGGGGCTTTGACAAGTCGTGAGTAAACCGTCCCCTGAAGCCCAAAACCCCTCCGATGACTTGGTAATACTCCAAGATGCTGTAATCGTAGCCAAGACCAACATTCAAGTTCTGGGGCAAATCGGAAATCCGGTCTATTGCCGTATAGATGAAATCAGCCAAGTCTCCAGCATACATAAATTCGCGCCGCGCCTGACCCGTTCCCCATATTTCCACCGTTTCTGATTTGGTTTCCATCGCCTCAGCTGTCTTCCGTATCGCGGCGGGTATCATGTGCGACTTCGACGGATCAAATTTGTCATGACGCCCGTAAAGATTACAGGGAATTATGGTCTTATAGAGATAGCTTGGCTCCTCCCTATTTATGTACTCACAGAGGCGCGCACAGGCGATTTTGGCAATGGCATAGCCTTCGTTCGTCGGCTCTAACTCGCCTGAAAGTACACTCTTCTCCCGAAGCGGGTTCTTTGCATCTCGCGGATACATGCAAGAGCTCCCGATATTAAGAAGTTGCGGTATAGAAGCACGCCGTGCACCCAGCAATACGTTCATACCCATTTTAAGATTGTCACTGAAGAAGCTCACAGGATGCGCAATGTTTGCTTGTATGCCGCCAACCGTTCCAGCGGTATGGATCACGACATCCGGCTGATGACTTTGCAAATATGCGTAAACGGCGTTCTCACTCAAGAGATCTAACTCGGCCCTCCGCGGCGCAAGGATTGTGTGTTGTTTGGAACGAGGATGCTCAAGAACATTGCTCCCGACCATGCCGGATCCACCAGTGAGAAAGATCTTCATTGCATTTCCGCCGTCACGTTTCGACTGAGAATGGCATGTCATGACCATGTTTCTTCAAGAAGGCATGACGCTTTGCAACAATGAGGTCGTGTTCGACCATTTCTGCACACATTTCCTGTGCAGATATCTCGGGCTTCCAACCGAGCTCCTTTTCTGCGCGACTGGCGTCGCCGAGGAGCGTTTCGACCTCTGCAGGTCTGAAGTATCGAGGGTCAATCCTCACGATCACATCTCCGGGCACGACGCCTGGAACGTCATTTCTCTGAACAGAACGAACGACGCCAACCTCGTCGACGCCGGCGCCCTCGAACACGAGATCGATTCCCAAATGCTCCGCCGACCAAAGTATGAACTCTCGGACAGAATATTGCCTTCCAGTCGCGATTACGTAGTCCGCTGGCTCATCTCTTTGAAGCATCATCCATTGCATACGAACATAGTCTTTCGCATGACCCCAGTCGCGTAGCGAATCCAAATTTCCCATGTACAGACACTCTTCGAGGCCTTGCGATATATTCGACATACCCCGCGTGATCTTCCTCGTCACGAATGTCTCTCCGCGTCGCGGAGACTCATGGTTAAATAAAATTCCATTACATGCGTACATCCCGTAAGCTTCACGGTAATTCACCGTAATCCAATAAGAATAAAGCTTAGCGACGGCATACGGAGATCGGGGGTGGAACGGGGTTGTTTCTCGCTGTGGAATTTCTTGCACCAAGCCATACAACTCAGATGTTGATGCCTGGTAGAATCTAGTCTTCTTTTCGAGACCAAGGAAGCGAATAGCCTCAAGAAGACGCAATGTGCCGAGCCCGTCCACGTCTGCTGTGTATTCCGGCGACTCGAAGCTCACCGCGACGTGCGATTGGGCACCTAAGTTGTACACTTCGTCCGGCCGGACCTCATTTATGATGCGAGTCAGATTTGATGTATCGCTTAAGTCGCCGTAGTGTAAACGAAGTCGAAGTTCTGAGTCGTGCGGATCTTGATAAAGATGATCTATCCTTTGAGTATTAAAGATCGAGCTGCGCCGCTTTATTCCGTGAACCTCATAACCTTTCTCGATAAGAAGCTCAGCTAGATAGGACCCGTCTTGACCGGTTATCCCGGTTATCAACGCTTTTTTCACCATAGTAATTAAACCTCGACGTTCTGAGAATCGTGTGTCGACATATTTTAAGAGCCCGCCAGTGCCTTTATGCTCTGAATGATTGCATGAAGCCAAAAGACGAAATTCTTATTCTAACATGCGAGATGTCCGCCTTGGTCCGACGGCGTTAGGGACGACTTTTGCCGTTTCTGGTCTGCGCGCCCTTGAAACTATCGCCAGGTCAACAAAGGTCTAGCAGCATCCTGTGACCATCTTGATCTGGGAACGTCGAACCGCGTCGCGTTCTCTGCCATCATCGCCTCCTTGTATTCTTCGAATATGCGGGTTCGTGGAAGTGGGCCAACCATAGATGAACCTGGCGCTGTCGCTTCGTCTCCTGTTACCACCATGCGGCCCTATAGGCGAGATCAAAGGCGCGGGCCTGCGGTCGAGCGTTTCTGCGATTCCCCGCGCAAAATATCTCGGCGAACTTCACTTCGACCATTCATCCGTATGACAATGGAGAGTCATCAGCTGCGAGCATTTGCAGATACTTGCCGTACTCACTTTTGCCGAATCTCATCCCGATGAGGTCAAGTTCGCCGGTCGAGATAAACCCCATCCGAAATGCAACTTCCTCAGGACAGCTGATTTTAATTCCCTGTCGCCGCTGCAAGGTACCAACGAACTCACCAGCCTCAAGCAAGCTGTCAGGCGTGCCGGTGTCGAGCCAGGCATAGCCGCGCCCCATGAGCTCGACGCTGAGCTTGCCTCTCTCCAGATATGCCTTGTTCACATCTGTGATCTCAAATTCGCCACGCTCGGATGGGCGCAGATTGGCTGCAATATTGACCACGTCGTTATCGTAAAAATAGAGTCCGGTTACAGCCCAGTTCGACTTGGGCTGGGAAGGCTTCTCTTCGATAGAAACCGCTCTCATGGAGTGGTCGAATTCCACCACACCGTAGCGCTCTGGGTCGTGAACGTGATAGGCGAACACAGTAGCGCCCTCTGTGCGAGCGGCCGCTCGCTCAAAGAGGTCGGTGATGCCGTGACCGTGAAAGATATTGTCTCCGAGAATAAGGCAGGACGGGCTCGAGCCGATGAAGTCGGCGCCAATGACGTAGGCCTGTGCAAGCCCATCAGGCGAGGGTTGCTCTGCATAGGAGAGCGAAATGCCCCACGCGGATCCGTCACCCAGCAAACGCTGAAAACTCGGGAGATCGTGTGGAGTCGAGATGATCAATATCTCCCGGATCCCCGCCAGCATCAGCGTCGACAGTGGATAGTAGATCATCGGCTTGTCGTAGATCGGCATCAGTTGCTTGGATGTAACCAGGGTCATCGGATGCAGCCGCGTGCCGCTGCCGCCCGCGAGAATAATACCCTTCATGAAAGCTCCCTAAAATGATCGGCTCGACAAGAGCCTGGATACGACCGTCAAGGTAGAACTCTTCCAGTCCGGCAGCCGCACATTATGGATGGACGCCAACTTGCCGCAATTCAAGCGCGAATTCTTCGGGCGACTTGCCGGCGTTGGATAGTCCGAGCTCGGGATCGGGGCAACCTTGGCCACAGGCCCGCCCTCTGCGCCCGACACGCGAAAGATCTCGGTCGCGAAATCTGCCCAGCTTGCCTCGCCGCTTCCTGCCATGTGAAAGATGCCCCGCAGATCCGCATCACGAGAAGCAAGCAAATTCCGTCCCACAAGAAGAACGGCATCGGCTATGTCGAGTGCGGAAGTCGGGTTGCCATATTGGTCGGCAACGACGTTCAGCGCGTCCCTGTCCTGCGCCAGTCTGAGCATCGTTCGGAGAAAATTCTTGCCAATTGGACTGTAGACCCAGGCCGTTCGCAGAATCGCGTAATCATCACAGACCGTAGCGAGAAGCCGCTCGCCTTCCAGTTTCGAGCGCCCATAGACACCGAGCGGATTCACAGGATCTGTTTCCCCGTAGGGCGTCGCCTTCTCGCCGTCGAAGACATAATCAGTCGAAAGGTGAACGACGGGAACACCCAGTTTTTTCGCGACTTTGCCGATTTCCCCGACCGCGACCGCGTTGACCGCGAAGGCAGCAGCCTCGTCATCTTCGGCCTGATCGACCGCCGTATAGGCGGCGGCCGAAATGATCACGTCCGGTCTCGCGGCTGACAGCGCCTTCTCTATGGAGTCCATATTCGCGAGATCAAGGTCCGGTCGCCCGATAGGCAGGATCTCGACTCCCGCGCGAATTCCGGCTCGCTCGACAAGAGCGCTGACGACCTGTCCGTTCAATCCGGTGACGACATATCGCGCCGCCATTCATTATTCTCCCGCGGCCTTGAGAAGTCCAAGTCGCCGGCCGTCATAGCCTTCCCGTAAACGCGCCCACCACCACTCGTTGTCGAGGTACCATTTTACCGTCTTTTCGATACCGGAATCGAAGTTCTCCTGTGCCTTCCAGCCGAGTTCCGTCTCGAGTTTGGTGGCATCGATGGCATAGCGGGCATCGTGGCCCGGCCGATCCGTCACATGGGATATCAACCGCTCGTGCGGACCACCTTCCGGACGGAGGGTGTTCATCAAGGAACAAATTCGGGTCACGACATCGATATTGCGCCGTTCGTTGCGGCCACCGACGTTGTAGGTCTCCCCTATCCGTCCACGTTCAGCTATCAGGTCAAGCGCTCGGGCATGGTCGTCGACATAGAGCCAGTCGCGGACATTGGCGCCGTTGCCGTAAACCGGTAACGCCTTGCCGTGCAGGGCGTTGAGGATCATTAGCGGAATGAGCTTCTCCGGAAAATGATAGGGACCATAGTTGTTGGAGCAATTGGACACGACAACTGGCATGCCATAGGTCCGTGCCCAGGATTTTGCGAGGTGATCCGATGCTGCTTTCGAGGCAGAATAGGGCGAGGATGGATCGTAGGGCGTCTGCTCGGTGAACATCC
This sequence comes from Rhizobium sp., assembly GCA_035299345.1. Taxonomy (GTDB): domain Bacteria; phylum Pseudomonadota; class Alphaproteobacteria; order Rhizobiales; family Rhizobiaceae; genus Allorhizobium. The sequence goes on along the minus strand of DATGWU010000194.1, from coordinate 9,939 downwards.
CGTGGTCGCCGAGTGACCCGTACACCTCGTCCGTGGAAACATGAAGGAAACGGAATGCCTCCTTCTCTCTGGCCGGCAAGGATTGCCAGTAGCATCGGGCTTCCTCAAGCATCGTGAAAGTGCCGATCACGTTGGTCTCTATGAAGTCCCGCGCTCCCGTGATCGAACGGTCAACGTGGCTTTCCGCAGCGAGGTGCATAATCCGGTCCGGCCTGAAGCTTTCGAAAGCTTCATGGATCGATGCCCTGTCACAGATATCCGCCTTCAGAAAGCGATGGGACGGGTTGTTGTCGAGCACCGAAAGCGAGGCGAGGTTACCCGCATAAGTCAGCTTGTCGATCGTCAAAACCTCATAACCCATAGCGGTAACGAGGTGACGAACAACCGCCGATCCGATAAATCCCGCACCACCGGTAACAATTACACGCATAGGCAATATCCAAAGGGCTGGGGCGACGTTGGGTCAGTCACCATAAACAAAATTCGCCTGCAGGTCCGCAAGACCGGGCTGGGCTAAATCCTTCGCGGACAGCACGGCCTTTTCGGGTTCCACCGGCCACTCGATTGCGAGATCTGGATCATTCCACAACAATCCACGGTCATGTTCGGCACTGTAATAGTCCGTCACCTTGTATGAAAGAATACTGTTCGGCTCCAAAGTACAGAACCCGTGGGCAAAGCCGGGCGGTATCCACAGCTGGCAGCCGTTCTCCGCAGTCAGCTCGACTTTGACGTGATGTCCGAAGGTTGATGAGCCGGCGCGGATATCGACAGCCACGTCGAGAATGGCGCCGGCGATGCAGCGCACGAGCTTGCCTTGTGCGCGAGGATTCAGTTGAAAATGCAGGCCGCGAACAGTGCCTACCTCCGCAGAAAGGGACTGGTTGTCCTGCACGAACTCGACTGGCCCGACTTCCTGAGAGAACCGGTCTTGGCGAAAGGTCTCGGAAAAGTAACCCCGGTTATCACCAAACTTCTTAGGCGTAACCAGAACGACGTCGGGCAACGCGAGCCTTAGAAATTGCATTAACGTTTCCTAATATCCCACAGGTTGACGTCAAGAGCCCGTTTATCAAGACGGTCTACATAACGCAACGTCGCGAGCAATGGGCTCGGTATTCCCGCTGACCACTGTTGCGGTCCAATCACACGCATACGGTTTGTCTCGTCCTATTCTCCGAGTGAAAAGTCTTCACGCTCGTGCGTCAGGTTCGGGTTGTAATAGGGATCACAAGTCATCCGATCGGCCCACTTTCGCCCCATGAACTCCGCCTCTTGCGCATATCGCGCTGCCTTCTCAGGCGAGGTATCGAAGCCACGGCTGACCCCCTCGAGGTGCAGCAGCCGCGCGTAGGGAGTGAAGACATTTCTGTAGCCGAGGGCGTCGAGCTTCAAACAAAAATCAACGTCATTGAAGGCAACTTTCAGATTGCTCTCATCGAGGCCGGATGCCGCCTGATATTTTGACCTCTCGACGACAAGGCAAGCGCCCGTGACCGCCGAAAACGTCTGTACGCAGGATAGCCGGCCCATGTAGCCGTAGTCGCCGTCGTGATAAAACTTGTGCGGATGGGCAGCTACTTCGCCGATGCCACAAACGATTCCGGCGTGCTGGATATGGCCGCTCCGGTAGAGGAGTTTTGCACCAACGGCGCCGACATCAGGCCTTACCGCATGAGACACCATCTCACGGAGCCAACCAGGCTCAATAGCCACGATGTCGTTATTGACCAGGCCAAGGACATCCCCGCTTGCGCGCTCCGCTGCTCGATTATTGAGCAGTGAGAAATTGAATTCCCCCGGCACCTGCAGCCAGTGAATTTTTCTGCCGTCACAGATGGAGGCAAGATACTCGAGCGTTTCGGCTTCACAACTGTCGTTGTCGACAACAAGGATTTCAAAGCGCGGATAGTCCGTCATCGCCAGAATGGAATCTATGCATTCTCGCAGCACGTCCACGCGATCACGTGTCGGAATAATGAGGGACACCAAGGGTTCCGGCGTCAGGATCGGCCAAATCGTTCTAGCGGCACCGGCAGTTCCGTGGCGTACCTGCGTCTCGGGGTGAATGCTGCGAACCTGACGCTCGACAATGGCCAGTTCTTCCGGCGAGAACGCCAGCATAGTAGTGCTCTCTCGTTCATCGTGCACCTCGTTCTTGCGATGCGACAGAATGTCCGTGATATGCAGAACAGAAACGGCATCGACATCGCTCGCCACCAGCACCAACAGCTCGAAGAACATCAAGTCCGATCGCTGATTGCGAACTTCATTCAGCGACTGCCGAGAAAAGGTTGATGCGAGAGCTACGAAATCCCCGAGATAACGATAGGACGCAAAGTAATCCGGATCCCAGTCCGGCTTGAATAACGGCGTGTGGCGGCGTCCGCGCTCGTCCATCGCATCCTCGTCCGCATACACGATCGCTGCGCCGGGGTTGGCGCGAATTGCATCGGCAAATCTCTCCAAGGCCCTCGGCATCAGCCGCGTTCCGGGACGCAAGAAGATCAGCAAATCCGTCCCACGATCTGCACAGACGACAGCGACAAGGCCCATGAAATCGCGCTCGTGGCACCTCACCCGAGCGTCGAGCCGCTCGGCAGCGTCCAGCCGTTTCCGCCTGTCGGCAGACACCTGCCCGCCAAGACAAATCTCGAAGCTCCAATTGACGTTCGTCTGCGCAGTCAGCGTCTCGAGTGTCGCGTCCCAGTCCGTGTCAGCACCGTCGGCAGCATCTGCGACGAACGCAAACCGCGGTTTCTCCTTCACGTCACCAGATTGCGGTCGCGCCAGCTGTGCCACCTCGGGCTTAGAGCCGTGGTTAGCTATCCAGCGCTGGTACGCATCCGGGCCGGAGTACCGCAATATCTCCGCAAATCGTTCCGACAATTGCTGTTTGTCGCCGGCTAACCCTTGCGTCTGAAGGCTTGCCATTTGTTCCGGATGTTTCGCCTTTGCTTGCCGCAAGGCGTCGGACATCGTCTGGCGCGTGATCGAGAATGCGGAAATGAGAAACCGTCCCTTCCGATCGACTGGCTCGAGGCGAAGGTCGAACACCGGTTTCGGAAAGAAGACCAGCGTCCGAACCGTGCCCCCGTTCACCTCCAGGTAATTTGCTGTGAAGTCCTGCCACCTCCTGCCATGATCGGCATATAGGACGGGAAATGGCGGTACGGAGGATCGAGTGAAAGCAAGGGTGATCTCGTACCAGCCAGGGTCGAGCGGCAAACATGGGCTAACTATGGCAAACTGAGGCCTGCTCTCAGTGGCGAGGTAATCGCCGCCCTCGATGATGAGGCGAGCCCTTGGGGTCAGAGTACGGGCGATCTCCGTTCGAAACGCCTGCCTGTAGAGTTCCCGGACAGAAGCCAATGTCCGCTTCAAAAAGCGTCGGCGATCGCAATGCTCGTCCCTCCAAGATTTTGCCTCAAGATCAAAAAAGCGCTGGGAGAGCTCGGTGAGACCCGCAAGCGCCTCCTCTGCCGCGGGGAGTAAGGCATCCATCGGTAGTGGAAGGTCACCGACCTCGCGATAGTCAGGCTGTGCTAGCGCGACTTCGATTCTCTTGATCTCCCAAGAGACGTTTGGCGCATTTGGCAGCTCATGCAGCAGCTCGAACTCTTTCAGGGCGTCGCGTAGTCGCCCGACGCGCCGGAGCAAGTGAGCCAGGTGGAGCCGCGGGTCCGGATCACTGCCGTCCAAACGGATTGCCACGCGATAGCCAAATTCGGCCGCCCTGAAGAAGTGACCTTCCTTGTTCAGGTGACCATACTGCAGCCAGAGGTGAGGCAGGTCGGGATTCCGCGCTATCGCAGCCGCGTAGCCGAGTGCGGCCGCCAGCCATCGTCCTTGATTGCGCAAGGCGTCGGCGCGCTGGATGACCGCTTCGTCGGTCATCCCGGTGTACATCGGCCCGGCCAACTCGGGAAGCAATTGACCATCTTGGGAGACAGGTGCGCTCATCACGGCAGGTCAGAGAGGATAGGGAGACGGCCAAGGGTACCAAGGCAGAGGCTGGACACAGAGCTTATACGGCCACTCCGATTGCGACGAGCCGGACAGGACCCCCACGTCACCGACCCTGCTCGCTACGCTTGGCCGTTTCGATCAACGTCAGTACAAACGCGGAGAGCAAGGCCAGCGGCGCGGTGGCGGCCGATTCTGCCTTAGGCTCATCACCGGTCCACGTTCCCACCTTTGCTACTGGCGGCTCCGTGAGGTTGACGCCGTTGCTTCCCATCGTCCACCAGCCGTTCGGCAAGACCTTTTCAACAATCAGGACAGCAAGCTCCAATGACCGAGAGGGGGATCCCGGCGGAAGCAGATTCTCCGTTGAAAAGTCCCCTTCGACGACCTTTGCATAATAGAGACGCTTCAAAGCGTCATCGAGGTCGTCGCTGCCTTCACTGGCGGCTTTCAGCTTCTGCCTGAGCTGACGTAGCTCGGCGATGCTCACGGGATCGTTAGCGTTCAGCTGTTCGATCTCGTTCGCCAACTGTTCGGGACTACCGTAGCCGCCTGGAACCATATGCGACAGTGGCGAGCTCGGCGGTAGTTGCTGGCTACGGATCACATTCGCGATGCCCCGAACCGCCTCACGAAATGCCTCGCGTCGGAGATCTGTCTGACTGGCCTGCAGCGTCTCAATTGCCGCACACAGGTCACGCAGCGTATCCGACATCGGCGTGCCCGGCGATTGAAGCGAGATGCTTCTAGCTCGAGACAGAAGGACATCGACAGGAGCTGGCTTCGCCTGATTGGCATCTGCGCTAATGACCAGTTTCCTTTTCCAAAACCCGAGCTTCTTGGCAATTTTCGGCATGTGGCTCATCGAAGCTTGTCATAAAGTGTAGTCAGTCTCTCAGAATATCGTTCCGGAGAGAAGGCCTTTGCTCGCTCTTTTCCCAAAGCCTCGTAATGCGCGACCATGTCCGAATCGTTCTGCATCGCACGGATGGCGCGCGTAATGGCGCCCACATCGTAGGGATCAACGATATAGGCGCTATCACCGGCAACTTCAGGGCTGGAACCTTCGGTCCCGGTTATCACGGCGGTTCCAAGCTGCATGGCTTCGAGGATCGGCAGACCGAAGCCTTCATACAGCGACGGGAACACAACCGATCGCGCGCATCGGATGAGCGAGGCGAGCAGGTTAAGGGGCAGGTATTCAAGACGGATGACCTGCTGCGCCCGCGATACCGCAGAGATGGAGGGGTCGAGCGGAGCGCCCCGTTTGGTTTTCGGGCCGTCGGACACGGGTACCCCGAGCAGGCGCAGATCGCTTGCGTTCTTCCAGGTCAGCTGCCCGACAATGACGAGCGGAAACTTCGACTGGCTCGCCAGATAGGCCTCGATAATCCGGCCGACATTCTTCTTCGGCTCGATCGCCCCGAAAAACAGGAAATATTTCTTCGGGTCCAGACCGAAAATGGCGGCAACTTCCTCGCTCACTTCATCGATGGATCGGTTGAGAACCGCCTCTGGCAGGCTGACCGACTGATACGTGTTCGTGACGCGACGCTCCTCCACTCCGAGCAGGTCGATGATATCGCGTTTCGATGTCTCGGAGACGGTGACGATGTGGTCCGCGTCGCGGGCAATGTCGCGAACAATCCGATAGTATTCCTTCTTGTTGTCGAGCGTCGTGTAGGGCAATCGCAATGGTACGAGGTCGTGAATTGTGTATATGTTGGTGGACTTCCTCAACTGGACGGGGAGCGGGTAGGTCCAGTGGGCGATCTCCGCCGCTTGATCGTAGTCAGTCTTCAAGAAACGCCCGAACGCGCGGAAATGCCAACGTGCATAGGTGAAGAGATTGCGAGAATTGAAGATGCGATCATGAGGAGGCAGACTCCGAACCGGTCCACGCGCGACAACCTTGCCGGTAATCGGCACCTGATGTGCTGTTATGCCGAAGTTCGTATGGGTCAGCGCCTGAACGACCTCGAGGGCCGGAACATTCTTGGTCTTCGGATCAAAGAACGTCACTTCGTTCATCAGCGGATTCTTGCCCGTCGACGAGCGGACGCCGTAGAGAAGATCGATCTTATGACCCAACTTGGACAGTTCGAGGCTGAGATTCCTCGAATAGGTGGCGACCCCGGTTCCCTTTTCCAGAGCGAGGTTGTAGCCGTCAATCATGATGTGCCTGCTCTGCATAAGCATCCTTTCCGCATCGAAAGTCATTCGCAATCCGCCAGGGTGTTCGACCCAGCGGACCGCATGGAGTGGGATAACGCCAATTACCCTACCCTTTGGAGTTTGCAAGTGTTGTGTCGGGCTTTGGAGGCAGCTCGCACTGCGCCGGCGCGTATATGCCGTTATGATGTCAATGATAATCCCGTGCTCAATTGCGGGCGACTATTTGGATGGTTAGCGGCCGGACAACAACGTTAGCCAGAGCTTTGGTCATAGCCGTCTCCTTCGGCAGCGGTCTCCGTATAACCATCACCGTCCCTCAGTCTCCCCTCTCCGATCACCGAAACGGCTTGATCCACCGAGGCTACACCGTGGATCCCCATATTGTCGATCACGTAGAATTCGTTGCAATGCTTTCGGAGAAGACTGGGCGACGAACTAAAAATGACAAACCCCGCCGTCTCCATCCGCTCCTTGAGCAGGGCCTCGCACTTGTCCCGGTATTGCCCCCGTCCCCCGATGATCGTGTCGTCCACGATGTAGGTGTCGAAAGGGATCGCATAGCAAGACGTGAACAACAGTTTTGTTCTCTCGTCTCTGTTATAGAGCTTGAGCGGCTTGTCGATCGCTTTTCCGAGGTCCGAATATTCCACGACAAACCGTATGACGAGGCGGGGATCGAACCCAAAGACGCGGCAGAGGAACGCCAGGTTTTCCCTGCCAGTCAGAAGACCGTTGAAAACGCCGCCCGCTCCCACTGGAAACGAAACAAGGGACGACCGCTGAACGCGACCGAAATCCGGCCGTAGTTTTCCGGTCGCCAGATGTGCCGCGGTCGTCTTGCCCGACCCAGGCGGCGCGAGCACACCCGAAATCTTGCTCGCATCGAAGGTTACGTTGGTTCGCTCGAAGACCGACGTCTTCTTGTGCTTCTGTCGGAGAGTTTTGTGAACATTGTTGAACGTGATCGACACGACTCAAGCCTCCAGCCGCTCTCTCAGCGTGTTTCCCGCCCCAGAACAGATGGCACGCGTCCAGGCCGGTCCATCGAGTGGATCCAGGAAGCGTGTGCCGGCCGGAGCTATCTCGCGGAAAACAGGAATATCCGACGCAATACAGGGCACCCCGAGAGCAGCTGCTTCGAGCATAGGAATTCCTAACCCCTCCGTGAACGAGGGAAAGAGCAGGGCTTTCGATGCACGCATGAGCGCCTGGACCTCGTGATCACCGAGATTGCCAAATTCCACTACAGAATCCTTGATCGCTTCACACCTGTCGAGCATGTCCAGGACATTTTCGTTTTCCCAACCTCTCTTGCCGATAATGCAAAGGCGCGGTGCCTCCCCGTCCTGAGCAATTTGGCGCCAGATGTTTAGAAGGAGCAGATGGTTTTTTCGCGGCTCAATCGTTCCGATGATAACGAAGAACGGTCGAGGGTCCGACAAGTATTCAAACACTTCTCTGCGCGCCATTCTGGCCGCTGTCGGCATAGCTTCGAGGACCGGCTTGAGCACTGTGAATTTTTCGACCTGCCATCTTTCGCGCGCGGCCAGTCGTCGGACACGAGAATCCGTGTCCTGCGAATTCGAGGCGATGGTGACAGGCGCGTCGGTCAACTCGCGCAAATAGTTTTGGAATTCTCCACGCGTCTGCGGACGCTGGTACTCCGGCATTTCAAGTGGAATGATGTCGTGGAGATAGATGACGCGACGCATTTTACGATCGGGGTCGAGACGGCGCATCCCGTTGCGGACTTTCCCCAAACCTGAATGAGAGGCCACGACGTATGTCGTATGTGGTCCAGCAGCTGGCCTGCGAAATGTTCCCGCCAGTGCGCGCAAGTGAGGCTCAACTGCCATCCGCGTTGCTGCGACACGTGATGGATGCGCGGGCTCGTTCCCGTTCCATGTCGCGTCAAGATGTTCAAGCAGCAACTTGCCGAGACCGTACGGGATACGTGTGACACCGGTCGGTCCCGCGTGAAGAAAATGGCAGTCACGCCCGAATTGTCTGACCAGGTTCAAGCCTATCGCCAGATCGATCCGATCGACACCCGTTCCGAAAAGCCTGTTTCGGCTCCTCAAAAGGCGGGATACATCAAAAAGAACCTCTGACGTTTCCACAGGCAGAGGCGGCATGGAGAGTCTGAACATCGTTGTTTCGTATAGCCCTGACGCGCACAAGTCGGAGTCGCAGAGATTGTCCATCAACATGACGGCCGGACCTATGATTGAGCTCCAGCTCCTTTTCACCCACGATCCGCCCCATGTAAAGCCATTGCGTCGGCTGCGCCAGTCTACCGGCACGACTTGGACAGGCCGAGAACCGTGCCGCCCTATCATTTTCGCAGGGATAAGGTCTCCACAATCTGTTTTGATCGATTGAATCTCATGCTATAGGCCTGCACTCAACGCGGGTAGATATCGGACGAGGCCAGGATTCGTGGCGCTGCCGGATGGAGACCAGAACAGGGTTATATGTCGCAAGCTTTGAAAGAAATTGTAGCCTCGACAGGGGCTATTCCGCTGTCCTGGGTAAGCAAGACGTCGAGCCAGAACTACCTCAATCTCGGCGACGCATTGTCTCCCATCATGGTGTCGTTTCTGTCGGGGCTCCCGGTTCGCCATGTCGCCGCAAAATCGGAGCAAACCCGTCTGGCGGCTGTCGGCACGATCGGCCATATGTTCCAGGGAGGCGATGTCTCGTTCTGGGGGACCGGTACGTCGCCACACCTCAACCCGAATCAGAGCGCCGCGGAGAAAGTCGTTTACACGCGCCCGCGTGACACTCACATCACCGTCTACGCGACCAGAGGCCCTTTCACACGTCATGTTCTGATGCCGGAGGCGACCACGCCGGGCGTCTATGGCGATCCGCTGTGGTTGTTGCCGCGGTTTCATTCTGCCCCCGTCGAGAAAAAATACGAGCTCGGCGTCATATTGCATCTTTCCGAGCTCTCCGACCGGGCCTACCAGGCTCATCCGAAGCAAGATCATACCCGCTATGAGATCGGGCCGTCCGACAGTGGAACAGTGCACCTGATCAACACCGTAACGGCGCCGTCCGTCCAAGCGCTGCGCGAGCGCCTAGACGAGATTCTCTCCTGCAAACGGATTGTCTCAACCAGCTTGCATGGAATGGTTTTTGCCGAATCCTACGGCATTCCATGCCTCTATTTCTCGCCGCGCGCACCTCAGGCAGGCGTTGGGCGCGTAGATTTGAGCGTCGAGGACGGAATTGATCTGCGCTTCAACGACCTCTATCGAGGTCTGGGTCAGGCGTCCCTCGACGTGTGGTATCAACCGCGCCGCCAGAACACGAATTGGGATGCGCTGATACGGGCGATCGACCAGACTTGGCATGCGAAGACCCTTAATGAAGAGGCCCTGATCGACGCGTTCCCGCTGGCGATCTCGCCACTCGGGAAGGGAGTAACCGGCAGCGCCTTCGATCATTCCCTCATCACCGGCGCGCCCGTCAGCAAACCGAGCGGGCTAGCGGCGGCGACATCCTGGATTGGCGAAATGGCCGCCAGGCTCAAATTTCGGTGAAGTGAGCTATTGATGCCTCTGCGTGCTGCCAAGAAACTGCTGAGCCGTTCCGGAACACAACCCGCATCCGGTGCAATTGTCCGGACCGGAGACGGCACCTCAAAAGCCCTTCGGCTCTCGTGGGTGTGGACGACGCATAGTCACCCGGATTGCAACCTCGGTGACGCGCTCAGCCCCGTCGTGGTCTCCGCATTGTGTGGCCTGCCGGTTCAACGCGCCGCCTTTGGCGCCAACATGGAGCGGCTTGCCG
>DATGWU010000193.1:0-13605 GCA_035299345.1 Rhizobium sp. | reverse complement strand
GCCTCCGGTCCATCAGGGGGCCGAGCTCGAGAATGCGAGCCGCATCGTCGACGCGCCGGTCGATCTCCTGCCGGTCCATGCCGGCGAATCTCAGGGCAAAGCCCATATTTTCGCGCACCGTCATGTGCGGATAGAGCGCGTAGGACTGGAAGACCATGGCGATGCCGCGCTTCGACGGATCGACGTCGTTCATCACCGTGCCGCCGATCGTCAGTTCGCCGGAGGTGATGTCCTCGAGGCCCGCGATCATGCGCAGCAATGTCGACTTGCCGCAGCCCGACGGACCGACGAAGACGACAAACTCGCCCGCGCCGATTGTCAGATCGACGCCCTTGATGATCTCAAGTGCGCCGAAGCGCTTGCGTATGTCGGTGAGGCGAACATCGGCCATGGCGGGATCTCAGCTGACGGTGAAGGTGACGGATTGGGAGGCGAAGCGGCGGCTTTTGACCGTAAGTTCGATGCTGCCCCGCTCGTCGCCGGCCTCCACCCAGAACCCGGTGGCGCCGCCTTTCAACGTATGGTCCGTCGGGCCGATGATGCGGCCGGGGCCCGAAAGGGAAAGCGAGACCGGTTCCTCGAAATAAGGCAAAAGGTTGCCGCACTGGTCGAGGGCGCGCACGACGACGCGAACCGCATCCTTTTCACCGGCACGCAGCATGGTGTCATCGGCCTTGACGTCCAGGGTTGCGGGAACCGGATCGGCGGGCAGGACCAGCGTCTTGACCACCTTGTCGTCGAGGTAGCCGGTGATGGTGCCCTCGCGCCAGACGCGGCCCCAGGAGCCGAATTCCTCCTGCGTGACGGTCCGCAGGTCGAGGACGACCGGCGGGTGCGGAAGGTGCGGATAGGTCTCCCGGTCGGGATAGATCCGCTTTGCCGGCCATTCGCCGAACTTGACGTCGACATAGTCGCAATTGGTGAGGATGATCAGCGGCAGTACGCCGCCGATATTGCGCTCGCCGCGCGCCCAGAAGGTGGCCGGCTGCAGTACGACGTTCTTTTCCGGATCGCCCTGGCTCGCATAGGCATAGGCTGCCAGCTTCGGGATACGGTACATGTCGAGGACGCCGTGATAGCAGATGCGGTCGCCCGAGCCGAAATCCTTGTGGGTGTTGTAGTCGAACATACACCAGCCGGTGGAGCCGGAGATATTGCCATCGCCCGCGGCTGCGTTGAGCACCAGGAGATGGCGGGTCACGTGCTCGGCCTGGCGCTGCTCCTGGTCGAAGCGCTTGGTCGGGTACATGTGGCCGTTATATTCGGTGATCATGTAGGGGATCGGCCGGGTGATGCCGGTCGTCTCCACCCTGTCCCGCAGGACGACACGGCCGCGATTGTTGCCGGGCAGCTCCTCGTTGCCGAGGATGAAGTCGTTCATGGTGTAGACGTCTTCGAGCAGCTCCGAATTGGTGATGAAGCGCACGCCGCCGGTCTGGCGCGTCGGGTCGAGTTCGCGGGCGAGCCGGTTCGTCTCGGCGTAGAAGTCGTGATTGTCTTGGCTCTCGTTGATGCGCACGCCCCAGATGATGATCGAGGGATGGTTCCAGTCGCGTTCGATCATGCGGCGGACGTTCTCGATCGACTCCTGCTGCCAGGCCTTGCCCCCGATATGCTGCCAGCCGGGGATTTCCTCGAAGACGAGGAGGCCGATCTCGTCGCAGCGGTCGAGGAACCACTTCGACTGCGGATAGTGCGAGGTGCGCACGACGTTGCAGGCAAGCTCGTGTTTGAGGATATCGGCATCCTTCTCCTGCGCGCGGCGGCCCATGGCATAGCCCGTGTGCGGCCAGGATTGATGGCGGTTGAGCCCGCGCAGCTTCAGCGGCTTGTCGTTCAGCAGGAAACCGTCCGGCGTGAAGCGGGCGGTGCGGAAGCCGAAGCGCTGCTTGACCTTGTCCTTGCCGTGGTGCGTTTCGAGCGTGAGGGACAGTGTGTAGAGCGCCGGATTGTCGATGTCCCAGAGGGTAATGCCGCCGAGATCGGAGAAGGTGAGGAGTGCTTCCTTGCCGTCCAGCGCTATAGATGCGGACGCGATCTCGGTTCCGTTCTTGTCGGTGATGGTCGCGGTCAGTTTGCCGGAGAAGGTCCGGTCGTCCGGGTTGGTGAGGAACACGCGTGCGGTGACGCTCTTCCGTTCCGCGAGCGCATCGGGCGTCTCGATCTTGACGTTTCCGATCGAGACGGGGCTTGCGACCTTGAGCCAGACGTTGCGATAGATGCCGGCGTAGCAGAGATAGTCGATCTGGCCGCCGAAGGGCGGGATTTCCGGGTTCTCCGTGCCGTCGACCTTGACGGTCACGAGGTTGTCGCCGGGCACGAGATGCGGCGTGAGCCGCGCTTCGAACGGCGTATAGCCGTCCTTGTGGGCGACGATCTGATGTCCGTTCACATAGACGATGCTGTCTGCCATGGCGGCGTCGAAGACGAGCGAGACCTCGCGGCCCTCGAATTCCGGTCGCCAGGCGAGGACCTTCTGATAGGTGAACGGCTGCTGGTATTCCGTTTCATCGAAGTAGTTATATGGCAGTTCGACGGCGCTGTGCGGCAGACGGACGATCTCGCCTTCCTGCAGGGCGGAGACGCGCGCCGGCTCGAAGCCGTGGCGAAAGAGCCAGTTGTCGTTGAAGTTCTCGATGATGCGCATGGACCGATATTCCTATTTCACTGAGCCCAGCATGCCCTGCACGAACTGGCGCTGCATGAGGAAGAAGATGATCAGGGTGGGAAGCGTGGCGAGGATCGTACCGATCATGACCACGCCGTAGTCGGGGTAATAGGCCGAGGCGAGCGAGGAGACGACGAGCGTGATCGTCTTGGTTTCGTTCGATTGCAGCACGATCAGCGGCCAGAGATAGCTGTTCCAGTTCGTCATGAAGACGATGACGAGGGCGGCGGCATAGGTAGAGCGCATCACCGGCACGTAGATGTAGAGGAAGATCTGCCATTCCTTGAGGCCGTCCACCTTTGCCGCATCGCGCAGCTCCGTCGGGAAGGCCTTCGTCGACTGGCGGAAGTAGAAGATGATGAAGGCGGAGGCGACCGTCGGCAGCACGATCGCGACATGGGTGTTGATGAGGCCGGTTTTGGCCATCATCATGAAGAGCGGGATCATCAGCGCCGCAAAGGGCACCATCAGCGTCAGCAGCACGAGCGAATAGATCCTGTCGCGCGCCTTGGACTTGAACATCTCGAAGCCGTAGCCGGCAAGCGACGAGACGATGATGGTGGAAAGCGTGGCGAGGACGGCCACCTTGGTCGAGTTCCAGAAGACCAGCGGCACGTCGACCATTGCGAAGAAGTTCGCGACGTTCGTCCCGAACGCGCCACCGAGACTCGTCTTGCCACTGATGATGTCGATCGACGTGTTGGTCGAGCTGATCACCATCCAGAAGAACGGGAAGAGCGAGATGAAGGCGGCGACACCGAGAAAGACGTATTGCAGCGTGGCTGCAGTGAGGCGCGAGGCGTTCATGAGCGGTCCCTCGCGGCATAGAACTGCAGGAAGGAGAAGAGCGCCACCATGATGACGATGACATAGGAGATCGTCGCCGCGTAGCCGAAGCTCGGCATGAAGCGGAAGGTGAGATTGTAGATGTAGAGCGAGAGCGTCAGCGTGGCATTTGCCGGGCTTCCGCGGCCTTCAGTCAGGTTGTAGACCTCGTCGAAGAGCTGGATGGTGCCGATCGTCGAGATGATCGTCGTGAAGAGGATCACCGGCTTCAGCATAGGCACGGTGATGTAGAGGAAGCGCGCCCAGGCCGGCACGCCGTCGATCCGCGCGGCCTCGTAGATCGACCTGTCGATGTTCTGTAGCGCCGCGAGATAGAAGATCATGTTGTAGCCGGTCCAGCGCCAAGTGATGGCGAGGATCACGAGCACCTTTGCCCAGAGGGGCTCGGTGAGCCAGCCGATCGGCGCATCGGTCAGGTGAAGCGCCATTAGGGCCTGGTTCACCACTCCGTCGACGGAAAACATGCTCTTGAAAAGAACGGAATAGGCGACGAGCGAGGCGACGCAGGGCAGGAAGATCGCGGTACGGAAGAAGCCGATGAACTTCAACCGGTCGTTGTTGAGCACGGCGGCGAGCAGCAGCGCCAGCACGATCATGATCGGCACCTGCACCACGAAGAAAGTGATGGTGTTAGTGAGCGCCTGGAGGAAGACCGGGTCGTTCGAAAGCCGCACGACGTTTCCGAAGCCGGCAAACTTCATCATCACGCCCTTGCCCGAGAAGAAGGACAGATAAAGCGAGCGCAGGATCGGATAGACGAGGAAGATCGAGATGAGCAGGATCGACGGGGCGACAAACAGCCAGCCGTTCAGATCGTGATAGCGTTTCAATCCGCCTGCTTTTCCGGCAGCCATGGGAATACCTTCATCGCCAGGAATAAGGGCCGGAACACCCTTTCGCGGGGAAAGGATGCTCCGGAAGGTGGGGCGGTGTCCGCCGCCCGCCGGGGGAGGAACTACTGGATCTGGCCCTCGGCCTGGCTCTGGATAGCCTTGAGGACCTCGTCCACGTTGGCGCCGCTGGCGAGATCGGGAAGGTGGGCGGTCACGGCCGTGTCCACCTCGTTGGTGAAGATGCCGTAGTTGACCGAGGGAACCTTCGCCAGCCAGTCGGAGAAGTTCTGCCAGACCTTCTCGCCGCCGAAGAAGGTATCGGCCTCGCCGTAAGCCGGACCCGTGCGGGCGGCAAGCAGAGAGCCGACGGCTCCGCGTTCGGTCAGGATCTTCTGGTAGAAGTCGATATCCTTGGCATAGACCTCGTTGAGGAAGTCGATCGCCTCGTCCTTTTCGGCCGAGCTGTCGATCACATACCAGCTGGAGCCGCCGAGGTTGGAGGCGTTCGAGGCACCCTCGACATTGAGCTTCGGAATGGGAGCGACGCCCCACTTGCCGGCCTGATCGGCCTGCGCCTTCACCGTGCCGGTGATCCAGACGCCGGTGGTGACGGTTGCAACATCTCCCGAGGTGAAGGTCGAGACCCACTCCGTCCAGCCGGCGGCGGGCTTGTGGAGATTGGCCTGCAGGATCTTCTGTTCGGTTTCGAGCGCGGCCTTCAGCGCGGCGTTGCCTTCGACTGCGAGATTGCCGTCCTTGTCGAAATACCAGCTGCCGGCCGACTGCATCAGGATACGCACGAAGCCCGCGTCATTGACGTCGAGGCCGAGCATCTTCTTGCCGGTCTTTGCCTCCACGGCCTTGCCGATCTCGATATAGCGGTCCCAGGTGAGATCCTGCATGTCCTCCGGCTTGAAGCCGGCCTGTGCGAGATAATCTTTGCGATAATAGAGCCCGGTGACGCCGGAATCGAAGGGTACGCCGTAGACGGCGCCGTCGAGCGTCATCAGCTGAACCTTGTAGGGGGCGAAGCCGGAGTAGTCGATCTTGTCCGAAAGTGCGGCGAAGGCGCCGGGGAAGGATTGCAGGTATTTCTGTGCGCCGTAGTCCTCGATCAGGACGATGTCCGGCAGCGCGTCGGTAGTGCCGGAGGAGAGTGCCGTCTGGAGCTTCTGCTCCACGTCGGCCTTGGCGAAGTCGACCACGTTGAAGGTGGTCTCGGGGTGCTTTGCCGTGTAGCGCGCGCCCGCTTCCTTCATGATCGCGACGTTGAAGTTCGGATCCCAGCACCAGATGGTGATCTCGCCGGCGAAGGCCGCGGTGGATGCAAGAAGGCTCGCGCCGGCGAGCGCGCCGGCCGCAAAGCGAGACAGAATCGTCCTGTTGTCCATTGTTTCCTCCCAAGAAACCGATGCGGCAGGTTCCCTCTCTGCCGTCCGCGCAAGATTTACCGAAATCCGGGATGTGTGCAAGGGAAATTTAGTAAATATTTAGCGCGCTTCACGAATGGTGAAAATCGCCGCGTTTACCGGGGCTTGCGGCAGCTCTCGCGCCAGATCAGCTCCGTCGCGATGCGCACCTGCTTGCCGTAACTGCGCCCGGAGAGGCGCTCGAGGAGAAGATCGACCGCCGTTTCGCCTATGTGTTCGCTATGGATGCGAACGGTCGTGAGGGGTGGTGTCAGGAACTGGGCGACCGGGATGTCGTTGAACGAGACGACCGCGATGTCTTTCGGCATCGAAAGCCCGGCCTCCTGGAATGCCCGGTAGGCGCCGATCGCCATGTTGTCGTTGGAGGTCACGATGACGTCCGGCCGCTCGGCAAGGGCCAGGAGTTCGTGGGCGAGGCGATAGCCCGTTTCGAGCCGCAGGCTCTGCCCCGAGGAACAGTCGGCGAGCGCTAGCAGGGCCGGCTCGAAGCTGCCGCTTCGTCTCTGCCAGTCGATATAGGCGGTGCAGCGCTTTTCAGCGAAGCGCTGCACGCTGTCATTCAGTCTCTCGTGGCTGCCGATGAAGCCGATGCGCCGGTATCCCGCGGCTTTCAATCCGTCGAGGATCTTCATCGTCGCGAGTTCCACATCGGAGAAGACGCTGTCGAGTGTATCGTCCTTCGGGTCGAAATCGGCAAAGACGAGGTGCCGCGCGTGCTGCTTCAGCCAGGCAATCTCGTGGGATGAATGCTTGCCGATGACGATGACGCCGGAGGCGCCCGAGAGTAATCCGGCCTCGGGCAGGGCGTCCGAGTGGAAGACCTTGACGATCTCGGTCCTGAGCTCGCGACAGCGTGTCTCGATGCCGAGGCGCACGCCGATATAGTAGGGATCGGCAATCTCGTCGGATGGCTCCAGGAAATGTACGATGACGAGCTTGGTGAGCAGGCTGGGGGCCATCTGGCTGCTCGCCTTGTTGCGGTTGCGCGGCGTCTCGTAGTTCAGCGCCTCCGCTGTTTCGATGATCGCCTGCCGCTTGACAGGGGAAATCGACAGGGCAGGGTCGTAATTCAGCACCCGCGATACGGTCGCGGAGGATACGCCCACGGCCTTGGCGATTTCCTTGATCGTTACCATGGTGTCTTCAGTCCTTTCGGGTCGCTACCCGGCGTCGAAACGCAGTCTTCGACATTGTTTTAGTAAATATTTATTGCGGAAAATGCAATGGCGGGTTCGGAGCGACGAGCGAGGGCAGCGGTAATAGAGCTATAGCCAACGAGTAGAGTCCGCTCAAGGCACCCGGCACATGTAGTCAGTTCGTGAGACCCGACGACCGCGGCCGGGCCGTTGCGGCGGTATCTCGAGCTTGACAATCCGGCATCGCTAAAACACAATCGCGTCATGGTCGAAGAGGATACTCATATCGTCTCCCGTTTCGCCCCCATCCCAACTGGCGGGATGCGGGGATCTCGATCGCATTGATACGACTGCGGTAACGATCCTTTGGCCTCGCCACTCGTGGACGAGGCTTTTCGCATGACCCGTGCCTCGTCCCCTAACCATGGACGGATTATCTAAATGGCACAAAATATCTACGACGATCCCAGGTTCTTTTCAGGTTACAGCCAGCTGCCGCGGCAGGTGCACGGCCTTGCCGGCGCGCCCGAATGGCCGGCACTGCGCGCTAGGTTTCCCGATGTGACAGACCGACATGCTCTCGACCTTGGCTGTGGCTTCGGCTGGGTCTCTCGATGGTTGCGCGACCACGGCGCGCGTTCGGTTCTGGGGGTCGACGTTTCCCGGAACATGATTGCCCGGGCACAGGAGATGACGGCCGACCCGGCAATCGATTATCGAATTGCCGACATCGAGACAATCGAGCTGCCGGGCAGCGCCTTTGATTTCGCCGTCAGTTCGCTGACATTCCATTACATCCGGGACTTCAACCGGCTTGTCCGAACGGTCTACCACGCGCTGACGCCGGGCAGTCATTTCGTCTTCTCGATCGAGCATCCCATTTTCATGGCAGCCACGCATACGCACTGGATCTCGGACGAGGATGGGCGAAAGACATGGCCGGTCAACCGCTATGCACTGGAAGGAGAGCGCCGGACCGATTGGCTCGCGGAAGGCGTGGTGAAGTATCACCGCACCATAGCAACCACGCTGAACGCGTTGATTGGCGTGGGGTTCGTCATAGAGGCCGTGAGCGAGTTCGCGCCGACGAGCGAGCAGATCAGAGAAAATCCGGCCCTCGAAGAGGAGCTCGAAAGGCCGATGATGCTGCTCGTGTCGGCGAGACGGTAGGCGGAAGTCCCGTCGGTGGGCACCCGCTTCTCGGCGCGGAACGAAGGGTGCGTAACCGGAATAGCTGGCCGTCGACGGATCCGGCTTGCAGGCGGGACGGTGACGGGAATTGAAGAAGACGGTGGGGGCCGGACGAGCCCGGCTCCACCACCCGATCCCCTCAGCGACCGAGCACGCTGCCGATCGCGTCCGCAGTCGCTTTCACGACCGTATCGGCCTCGTCGCGTGTCAGGCAGAGCGGCGGGGCAAAGCCGAGGATGTCGCCTTCCGGCATGGCGCGACCGATGACGCCGCGTTCGAGGAGAGCTGCCGCGATTTGCGGACCGACCTTCGCTGCCGGGTCGAAGAACTTGCGGTCGTCACGGTCCTCGACGAACTCGACGGCAGCCATCAGGCCGTCGCCGCGGACTTCCCCGACATTGCGGTGGTCGCCGACGGCCTTCTGCAATTCGGCTCGGAAATAGGCGCCGGTCGAACCGGCATTCTCCACGAGGTCGAGCTCGTCGATGAGTTCGAGATTGGCAACGCCGGCCGCGGCGCAGATCGGATGCGCCGAATAGGTCCAGCCGTGGCCGATCGGCCCCAGCTCGTCCGAGCCCTTGACCAGCACCTGCCAGACCTTGTCCGACACGATCGTGCCGGAGAGTGGCGCGTATGCCGAGGTCAGGCCTTTGGCAATGGTGATGAGGTCGGGCGTGATGCCGTAATGATCCGAGCCGAACATGGTGCCGAGGCGGCCGAAGCCGGTGACGACCTCGTCGGCGACGAGCAGGATGTCGTATTTGCGAAGGACTGCCTGGATCTTCTCCCAGTAGCCCTTCGGCGGCGGCACGATACCGCCGGTGCCGAGGATCGGCTCGCCGATGAAGGCGGCGATCGTGTCGGGACCTTCCGCGACGATGGTCTCTTCCAGCCTGTCGGCGCAGTATTGCGCAAACTGCTCTTCGCTCATCGAACGATCAGGACGGCGGAAGTAATAGGGTGCCTCCGTGTGCAGGATCGGCGCACGCGGCAGGTCGAAGGCGTTGTGGAAGAGCCGAAGCCCGGTCAGCGAGCCGGTCATCACACCCGAACCGTGATAGCCGCGCCAGCGCGAGATGATCTTCTTCTTTTCGGGGCGTCCAAGGATATTGTTGTAGTACCAGATCAGCTTGATATTGGTTTCGTTGGCGTCTGAACCGGAAAGCCCGAAATACACCCGGCTCATGCCCTGCGGCGCCCGGTCGATGATCATCTTGGCGAGGCGGATCGACGCTTCCGTGCCGTGGCCGACATAGGCGTGATAATAGGCAAGGTTCTTCGCCTGCTCGGCGATCGCATCGGTGATCTTTTCGCGTCCGTAGCCGACATTGACGCAGTAGAGGCCGGCGAAGGCATCGAGGCTCCGCTTGCCGGTCGTGTCGGTGATGTAGACGCCATCTCCGCCGCCGATGACACGGGTCGGGGTTTCGCCTCGCGCGTGCATGCCCATGTGGGTGGAGGGGTGGAAGAAGTGATCGCGGTCCCAGGCGGTGAGTTCGTTGCTTCTTTCGAGCATGGTCTTTCCTTTCGTAGTTCGGTTCAGGCGGCGGTGTCGATGCAGAGGTATTTGAGCTCGGTGAAGGCCTCCATGCCGTGGCGCGATCCCTCGCGTCCAAGGCCCGACTGTTTCCAGCCTCCGAAGGGGATCGGTCCTCCGGTAATCTTCACCCGGTTGATCGCCACCATGCCGTATTCGAGCGCGCGGGCGAGCCGCATCTGTCGCGCTCCGTTTTCGGTGACGACGTAGGCGACGAGGCCGTATTCGGTGTTGTTTGCCCGGGCGATCACCTCGTCCTCGGTGTCGAAGGCGGTGACCGCGGCCACGGGGCCGAACGTCTCCTCCCACATCACGAGGGCGTCGTCGGGAACATCGGTCAGCAGCGTCGGCTGGAAGAAGAGCGGCCCCGCGGGATGACGCTTGCCGCCGACGGCAAGCTTCGCCCCTCTTTTCAAGGCGTCGGCGACCTGTTCTTCCACCTTGGCGATCGCGCGCTCATGCATCAGCGGTCCGATATCGGTATCCGGCTCGAGGCCCGAACCCGTCTTGAGGCGTGCGATCCGCGCGGCGAAGGCCTCCTCGAAAGCCTTGAGAACGGGGCGCTCGACATAGATGCGGTTGGCGGCGAGGCAATCCTGCCCGGAGGTCGCAAACTTGGCGACAATCGCGATGTCGACCGCCTTGTCCACATCGGCGTCGGCGAAGACGATCAGGGGGGCGTGCCCGCCGAGTTCCATGACGAGGCGCTTCATGGTCGGTGCACACTGGCCAGCGATCAGCCTGCCGATCTCGGTTGATCCCGTGAAGCTCATGGCGCGGATGCGGGCATCCTGGCTCATGCATCCGACGATCGTGGCGGCATCGCCTGTGAGAACGTTGAAGACACCGGCCGGAAGGCCTGCTCGTTCGCCGAGTTGCGCCAGCGCGAGCGCTGAAAGCGGCGTCTCGGAGGACGGGTGCGCGACGACCGTATTGCCGGCTGCGAGCGCTGCGGCCGCCTTGCGGGTGATCATCGCGGAGGGGAAGTTCCACGGGGTGACGATACCGACGACGCCGAGTGCCTCCCTGCGCACGATCATTTCGGCTCCGGGAAGATGGCTCGTCACGCTTTCGGCGTTGAGCCGCTTGCCCTCCTCGCCATACCATTCGAGGAAGGAGACGGCATAGTCGATCTCGCCGCGCGATTCAGCCAGTGGCTTGCCCTGCTCGAGCGTCATCAGCAGCGCGAGATCGTCCTTGGCGGAATGCATGAGGTCGTGCCATCGGCGAAGGATTGTGGCGCGTGCGTGCGGGAGCATGTCACGCCAGGACTTGAAAGCCTTCTCTGCCGCATCGATGGCTTCCGAGACCTGGGCGCCGTCGAGTGCTGCGACGAAAGCGAGCGTCGCAGCACTCGAAGGGTCGCGGACTTCCCGCGTCCTCCCGCCTTCGCCGGCGACCCAGCGTCCACCGACATAGGCGAGTTCCCGCAGCAATTGCGGGTCGCTCAGGTGTTTAAGAGCGTCGTGAAAGGCTGTGCGCGCAAAGATGGCGGTCATCTCGTATCTCCTCGACTAGGTGCGGGAAGACTGCCACGGTCGGCGCGAGAGATTATCTAATCAGCCGTGCGTGGAGAGAGACTTTGACCAAAGTTTGCGGGTTCACAAGAGAGATTGTCTCGGCATGAGGGCGCGCCCCACGCGGACGGCGCGGCGCCGGTCATCTCGGTCGCCCGGTCGATCTCACCCGGTTTGCGGCAGGAGCGTGGCGAGCGGCAGGATCGTTTCGTCTTTGACCGTCTTTGTGACGATATAGGTGAAATAGCGGTCGATGCCGAGCTCACGCGCCAGCAAATCGTCGACCAGCCGCTGATAGGCATCGATGTCGGCGCTCATGAACTTCATGATGTAGTCGACACCCCCGCCGACCGACCAGCAGGCGACGATTTCTGGGATTGCCGCGACCACGCGCTCGAAGCGGTCGAAATCCGCCTGGCGATGATTGGCGAGCGTGACCTCCATCAGGACGTTGGCGACGGGCGCCACCCGACGCACCGCAACGCGTGCGTGATAACCGGTCACGATACCGGCTTTTTCGAGTTTCCGAAGGCGCATCCAGCAGGGTGTCGGCGATAGCCCGACGCGTTCGGCGAGCGCCAGCTTGGTGATCCGCCCGTCTGCCTGGATCGCCTCTAGGATACGCAGATCGATCGCGTCGAGTTTCATTCGGGAGTGCCTTCCATCGAGCTTCGGTCGCGTCAAAGTCAGGGAAAAGACATTGGGTGTTCACTTTTGCGTTGTCAATTGAGCTGATTTTGATCACTGTCGAAATCATGACAAATTGGATGCCCGATACAACACTTCTGCGTCGCCCTGCCTATCTCTCCCTGGCCGATCAGTTTGCCCGTGCCATCCAGGAAGGGAAGCTCCAGAACGGCGCGCGACTTCCGACCCACCGTAAGCTCGCCGACGACCTGAAGCTCTCGGTCCAGACCGTGAGCCGGGCCTATGACGAACTGATCCGGCGAGGACTGATCTCCGGCGAGATCGGCCGCGGGAGCTTCGTGCAGACCCGCCCGTCCGAACCCGAGCCGCCATATCTGCCGGAGCGGTTAGGCGAACTGATCGATCTTTCGATCCTCAAGCCGGTCTGCGAGCAGATCCATCTCGAAAAGATGCGGCAGGGTTTTGCCTGGCTCGCCGAGAACCTGCCGGCGAGCTCAGCCCTTTCCTTCCGGCCGAACATGGTGTTTCCGCGCCATCGCAACGTCGCTGCGCAATGGTTGTCACAGTGTGGGCTCGACATCTCGCCGCTCAACATCAGTCTCACCAACGGTGCGACATCCGCCATGACGGTGGCGCTCATGAGCGTGGCACCGCCCGGTTCGACGGTTGCCACTGAGGCAATCAGCCACCATACCCTGGTGCCGCTCTCGAGCTATCTTGGCATCCACCTCCAGGGGTTGCCGATCGATGAAGACGGCATGATTCCGGAGGCGCTCGACGAGGCTTGTCGCAAGGGCGTCATTCGCGCGATCTTCCTGCAGCCTTCGGTCATAAATCCGACGGCGACACTGATGAGCGTCGAGCGCCGAGCGGCGCTCGCCGAGGTGGCGCGGCGGCACGACCTGGCGATCATCGAAAACGACATTCTCGGCCCGCTGGTGGATGGAGGCTTGCCGCCTGTCGCAGCACTCGCGCCGGAACGGACCCTTTATGTGACCAGCTTCACGAAGATCACCGTGCCCGGCTTGCGGATCGGCTATCTGGCAGCGCCGGATCGCTATGTGGCCGCCGTCGCCAACCGGCACCTCGTCTCCAACTGGATGGCAACCCCGTCGATCGCCGAGATCGCAACACGCTGGGTGAGCGACGGCACGGCGATGGAACTGGTGAACTGGCAGCGCCGGGCGCTGGCCGTTCGCCACGCAATCGCCGAGGAGACGCTGGGCAGGCTTCCCCATCGCAGCCATCCGCAGGGCCTGCATGTCTGGCTGCCGCTGCCGGAGGGCCATCTGGAGGACGCGTTCGTTTCCCAGGCGAGACTTCGGGGCGTCGCAATCGCCCCTGGCGCGTCATTTCGGACGGCCGACAGCGGCTGGCACCCCGCCGTCCGGATATCGCTCGGCTCGACGACGGAGCAGGAACTGAGGACGGGGCTGGGCATTATTGCATCACTAGCGCTTGGTGATCCGGAAGCGCTGCTGCTCGCGATCTGACTTTGGCGCCCATGATTTGGGCGTCTCCACAATAATTGTCATGATATTATTATTGCAATTGACATGATTTATGAGGCGCATCATCGTTAGGTCATCACCTGTCTCAAAGGGAGAGAGACACGAATGCCCGAGCCGATCATCCGCATCGACAATATCGTGAAGAGATACGGTCACCTGACGGTGCTGGACGGGCTGTCGATGGAGGTCATGCCCGGTGAAAAGCTCGCGCTGATCGGCCCCTCCGGCTCTGGCAAGACAACGATCCTGCGCATCCTCATGACGCTTGAGAGCATCAGTGGCGGCTTC
>DATGWU010000192.1:0-9032 GCA_035299345.1 Rhizobium sp. | reverse complement strand
ACCTCCTATTCGGACATCATCGAGGTTTGCGGTGGCGTTCCGGTGCTCATTCCCTGTGACGCGGCATCCGGGTTCCGGCTGACGGCCGACCGCCTCGAAAAGGCGATCACCCCGAAGACGAAGTGGGTCCTGCTGAACTCGCCTTCCAATCCCTCCGGAGCGGCCTATGGCGAGGCGGACTATCGTCCGCTGCTCGACGTGCTTCTGCGCCATCCGCATGTCTGGCTCATGGTCGACGACATGTACGAGCACATCGTCTACGACGACTTCGACTTCGTGACGCCGGTCGCACTGGAGCCCGCATTGAAGTCCCGCACGCTGACCATCAACGGCGTCTCCAAGGCCTATGCCATGACGGGGTGGCGCATCGGTTATGCGGGTGGTCCGAAGGCGCTGATCAAGGCGATGGCCGTCATCCAGAGCCAGGCGACATCATGCCCGAGTTCCGTCAGCCAGGCGGCGGCCGTCGAAGCGCTGAACGGACCTCAGGACTTCCTCGCGGAGCGGCAGGCGAGCTTCAAGCGGCGGCGCGATCTCGTTGTATCCGCCCTCAACAAGATCGACGGCATCGAGTGCCGCGTGCCCGAAGGCGCGTTCTACACGTTTGCGAGCTGTAAGGGCATGATCGGCCGCACGGCGCCCGACGGCAAGCGGATCGAGTGCGATACCGACTTCACCGACTACCTTCTGGAAACGGTGGACGTCGCCGTCGTTCCGGGCTCGGCTTTCGGTCTCTCTCCATACTTCCGCATTTCCTATGCGACGTCGGAGGCGGAACTGACCGAGGCTCTCTCGCGGATTGCGGCAGCCTCCGCGGCCCTCGCCTGACCAGCGAAGACACCGCGCAGCGGTGTCTTCCAGCACAAGTCTTCCTGTACCGGGGTGTCGCGCCGAGGGAAACCATCCGCGCGACGCCCGGTCTGCCCCCAGACCGTCGGCGGCTTGTCGGCAGCACTCGCGATCGGTTACCCGAACACTCGTCTGTGACCCGCAGGTGGTGCAGATGAACGAGCCGCTCTCGGGCTCGACAAGAGACGGCCCGCTGCCGTTCAATCGTTCTTCTCGGAGGCTGCGATACGCTTCACCTCCGCGGCTGCTGTCTCAAGCAGCCGGTCCGACAGTTTCTCGCCCGTCAGGATCCGGGAGAGAGTCACCGCGCCGACCATGAGCGAAAGTGCTGCCATTGCCTTGCGCGACGCGTCTGCGTCATCGCTGGCCGGCATCAGTTCCTCCAGGACTTGCAGATGTGCCTTGATGCCGTCCTGGAATGGCTTGCGGACGTCTGGGCTCTGGCGAGCAGCATCGGCGCCGAGAGCCACCAGCGGGCAGCCATCCCCCGTTTCTCCGCGGTGTCCTGGAGAAAGATAGAAATCGATGACGGCCTGGAGCGGATCGGAACTCGAAGCCGCCGCCGAGGACCACTTGCGGGTCGCGCTTTCCATCGCGCGCTGCGACGCGAGTGCTGCGAGATCATCCTTGGATTCGAACTGCTTGTAGAAGCCGCCCTGGGTGAGGCCGGCGCCTTTCATCAGATCCTTGAGGCCGATACCGTCAAAGCCCTTCTCGCGAAAGAGCCTGCTGGCGACATTGATGACCGTCTCGCGGTTCGCCTCGGCCTGGGCGCGACTGACTCTCATGAGTGCCTCCATTTAGATTACTATTGACATCTATATGACATTTAGAGTTAGGTTGCAATCTAAGAATTGTATCGCCACCGTCAAGAAGGCCAGTGTCATGAAACGCAAGATCCTCCTCTCAACCGTGGCAGTGGCTGCTCTCGTCGGAGCCGCCGCTGCCTTCTTCCTGCTTCCATCCACGAACAGGGATGCGGAGGCGGCAGATCCCCGCAGTCTGCCTCCGCTCGTCAGCGTGACGAAGGTCAAGACCCCGGATACCGCGAACCGAAGCTTCACCGGCACGGTTGCCGCCAGGGTGCAGAGCGATCTCGGCTTTCGGGTTCCCGGAAAGATCGTCGAACGGCTTGTCGGCCTTGGCGAAGAAGTCAAAGCCGGGCAGCCGTTGATGCGGGTTGACGATACAGACCTGCGCCTTGCCCTGTCGGCAAAGCGCAACGGTGTTGCCGCGGCCAGGGCAACATTCGTTCAGGTGCAGGCCGACGAGCGGCGATATGCTGTCCTCGTCAAGAACGGTCTGGCAGCGTCTCCGCAGAAATACGAACAGTCGAAGGCTGCGCTCGATACTGCGACCGCCCAGCTTTCTGCGGCCGAAGCGGAGGCGAAGGTCGCCGAGAACGAGGCGGCATATGCAGTCCTCGTGGCAGACGCGGACGGCACGATCGTCGAGACGCTCGGCGAACCGGGGCAGGTGGTCTCGGCGGGCCAGCCGGTTGTTCGGCTTGCGAAGGCAGGTCCTCGCGAGGCACTCGTCTGGTTGCCCGAAAATCTCCGGCCCGAGGTCGGCGCCGTCGCGAAGGCAAAGATCTATGGTCATGGTACCGAAGAGGCGGCGGCGCTCAGACAGATTTCCGACGCTGCCGATCCTCAGACCCGCACCTACGAAACACGCTGGGTCTTGCAGGGGGCTGCGGCGTCCGCGCCACTCGGGGCAACGGTCACGATCAGCCTGCAAAACGAAGCCGCACAGTCACATGCCGAAGTTCCCGTCGGCGCACTGCTGGATGACGGCGTCCGCATGGGCGTCTGGGTTTTGGACGGGCAGACTTCCAGTGTGCATTTCCGGGAAGTGAAGGTCGAGCGGATCGGCGAGGAGAAGGCCGTCGTCTCAAATCTGATGACCGGGGAGGTCATCGTCGCCCTCGGCGCGCATCTGCTTCAGGACGGCGCAAGCGTGCGCACCGGCGTGGAGAAGGCAGAGGCGGCAAACTGATGAACTTCAATCTCTCCGCTCTCGCCGTTCGTGAGCGAGCCGTCACCCTGTTCTTCATCGTCCTGCTGGCCGCCGCCGGTGCCTATGCCTTCGTCAAGCTCGGCCGAGCCGAAGACCCCTCGTTCACGATCAAGACACTCACGGTTACGTCCGTCTGGCCGGGCGCGACCGCACGTGAGATGCAGGATCTCGTCGCAGAGCCGCTCGAAAAGAGGATACAGGAACTGACCTGGTACGATCGCGTGGAAACGACGACGCGGCCGGGTTACGCCTTCCTGACCGTCACGCTCAAGGACAATACTCCGGCTTCGGCCGTCGAAGGGGAATTCTATCAGGCGCGCAAGAAACTCGGCGACGAAGCCCGAAATCTTCCCGCCGGGGTCATCGGTCCTTTTGTCAACGACGAGTATTCCGACGTCAGTTTCGCCCTCTATGCCCTGAAGGCGAAGGGTATGGCGATGCGCGACCTCGTGCGGCAGGCCGAGACGATCCGTCAGGACATGCTTCACGTCCCGGGTGTGAAAAAGATCAACATTCTCGGTGAGCAGCCGGAACAGATCTTCGTCGAATTTTCCTATTCCAAGCTGGCAACGCTCGGGATCTCGGCGCAGGACATCGCGTCTGCCCTGCAGCGGCGCAACACCGTAACCCCCGCAGGATCGATCGATACGCAAGGCCCCCAGGTCTTCATCCGGTTCGATGGCGCCTACGACAGCGTCGAGTCGATTGCCGATACGCCGATCGTCGCCGCCGGCCGTATCCTCAAGCTGTCGGATTTCGCCGAAATTCGTCGCGGATACCAGGACCCTCCCACCTATCTCATTCGCCACGACGGCGAGCCCGCCATCATGCTCGGGGTGGTCATGCAACAGGGCTGGAACGGCCTTGAACTGGGCAAGGCTCTGGAGGAACGGTCCTCGACCATCGCGCAAGCCCTCCCGCTCGGCATGACGCTCGCGAAAGTGAGCGATCAGGCGGTCAATATCGAGGAAGCGGTCGGCGAGTTCATGCTGAAATTCGCCATGGCCCTCGGCGTTGTCCTGTTCGTGAGCCTCATCAGCCTCGGCTGGCGCGTCGGTATCGTCGTCGCCCTTGCCGTTCCGCTGACGCTCGGCGTGGTCTTCCTCATCATGCTGGAGACCGGACGGTTTTTCGACCGCATCACGCTCGGCGCATTGATCCTGGCGCTCGGTCTGCTCGTTGACGATGCCATCATCGCCATCGAAGTCATGGTGGTGAAGATGGAAGAAGGCATGGACCGCATCAAGGCAGCCGCCTATGCCTGGAGCCACACTGCCGCCCCGATGCTGTCGGGTACCCTCGTCACCATCATCGGGCTGATGCCGGTCGGCTTCGCCAGATCGACCGCCGGCGAATATGCCGGCAACATCTTCTGGATCGTCGGCTTCGCGCTGATCGTCTCGTGGATCGTGGCGGTGATCTTCACGCCCTACCTCGGCGTCAAGATGCTGCCGGCGATCAAGCCCGTGGAAGGCGGCCACCACGCCATCTACAACACGCCGAATTACCGGCGCCTTCGCGACCTGATCGAATTCGCCGTCCGTCACAAGTTCCTGACCTGTGGCCTTGTCGGTGTCGCCATGGCCGTCTCCGTCGTCGGCATGGGGTCGGTGAATCAGCAGTTTTTCCCGACGTCGGACCGTCCCGAGGTTCTGGTGGAAGTGCGCATGCCGGAAGGGACCAGCATCGAGACGACGACTGCAACGGTCGAAAAACTCGAAGGCTGGCTGAAGGAACAGCCCGAAACGAAGATCGCCACCAGCTATATCGGTCAGGGCGCACCGCGCTTCTTCTTCGCCATGGCGCCCGAACTTCCGGACCCGGCATTCGCCAAGATCGTTGTACTGACGCCGGACGCGGAAGCGCGCGAGACTCTGAAGCACCGCCTGCGGACGGCGATCGCCGGCAGTCTCGCTCCGGAGGCGTATGTGCGGGTGACGCAACTCGTCTTCGGTCCTTACACGCCGTTCCCGGTCGAGTTCCGTATCATGGGACCGGATGCGGACGAGTTGTACAAGATCTCCGAACAGGCTCTCGCGCTCATGAAGACTGTGCCCGACGTTCGCCAGGCGAACCGCGACTGGGGCAACCGCACACCTGTGCTGCGCTTCATTCCCGATCAGGACCGGCTCAACCTCGTCGGCCTCTCTCCGGCAGAGGCTGCCCAGCAGATGCAGTTGCTGCTGAGCGGGGTTCCGATCACACAGGTGCGCGAAGACATTCGCAACGTCCCCGTGGTGGCGCGCAGTGCCGGCGAAAACAGGCTCGATCCCTCGCGACTGGCGGACTTCTCGCTGATGAGCAGGAACGGTCGTCCGGTACCGCTCGACCAGATCGGTCACTCCGAAATCCGTTTCGAGGAGCCGGTCATGAAACGCCGTGACCGCACCCCTGTCGTCACGATCCGTTCGGACATCAACGAGGCGACGCAGCCGCCGGAAGTCTCCAAGGAAATCCAGAAGGCCCTGCAGCCTCTGATCGCTTCGCTTCCGGCCGGATACCGGATCGAAATGGGTGGTAACATCGAAGAGTCGCTGAAGGCGAATGTGGCCCTCGCTCAGATCTTCCCGGCGATGATTGCCGCCATGCTCATCGTCATCGTCCTGCAGGTTCGCAGCCTGTCGACCATGACGATGGTGATGCTGACCGGGCCACTCGGCCTCGCGGGCGTCGTTCCGGTCCTGCTCATGTTCAACCAGCCCTTCGGCTTCAACGCCATCCTCGGCCTGATTGGACTGGCCGGCATCCTGATGCGCAACACGCTGATCCTGACAGAGCAGATCAAGGAAAACCGGGCGGCTGGTCTCGATGACTATCATGCCGTCATCGAAGCGACCGTGCAGAGGACGAGACCCGTCATCCTGACGGCGCTTGCTGCCGTGCTCGCATTCATTCCGCTGACGCATTCGGTCTTCTGGGGATCGATGGCCTATACACTGATCGGCGGCACGGCCGTCGGAACGGTGATGATCCTGCTGTTCCTGCCGGCCCTTTATGCGACCTGGTTCCGTATCAGGCCGCCCAGGGCAGAAGGGCACGGGCAGCCCGGCCAAGAGGTTGAGGGGGCCAAACTGGCAATGGCGGCCGAGTGACGCCATGCCACGTCATGACAGCTGGTTCTTCGACTGGATGCGAGTGCTTGGCGATTTATCTGATCCGGATATCCGCTCGTCTCCGCAGGCAGCCTGTTGATCGCCGGGAACTGAGCGGGTGGCGCCGTCGTGCAGTTCATCGACATTTTTTGGCTCTTCCCGCTCAACACCCCTTGATTTTTTATATTTCGAATGACATCTAAAATCAGAATAGATGTCGATTGACATCTATAAGGCTTGCCGAGGCCTCGCGATGCGTATGACGAGCGGTCGGCCGGGAACAGAAGACAGATCGAAACAGAGGAGGCCGCTGTGGCCAGACAGAAAGTTGTAGTTATAACAGGGGCCTCCTCCGGGATCGGCGAGGCAACGGCCCGTCTTCTCGCGCAGAACGGCTACCGCGTATTCGGCGGCGCGCGTAATCCCGGTCGGGCGAAACCGATTTCCGGCGTCAAATTCGGGACGCTTGATGTGACCGATGATGCATCGGTCGTGAGCTTTGTCGATTGGGTCCTGTCCGAGGCCGGAAAGATCGACATCCTGGTCAATAATGCGGGGGTTTCCCTGGCGGGCCCGGTCGAACAGACGTCGATTGCCGAAGCAACGAAGGTCTTTGATGTCAACGTCTTCGGCCCGCTTCGCATGATCCGCGCGATCCTGCCGTCGATGCGGAGTGCGCGCAGCGGTCTCATCGTCAATATCAGCTCGGTTCTGGGCTTCCTGCCGGCGCCGTTCATGGGCATCTACGCGAGCACCAAGCACGCTCTCGAAGGCATGTCCGAATCTCTCGACCACGAGATCCGGGATTTCAACGTCCGCGTCATACTGATGGAACCAGCGTTCACGAACACCAATCTCGACGTCAACGCGGCGAATACGCAGGCGCCCTTGGGCGTCTATTCCAGCCAGGCCGAGGCGACGATGAAGACCGTCGTGGCACAGATCAAGTCTGCACCGGGTCCGGAGCTGGTCGCGGAGAGGATTCTTGCCGCCCTCAAGGGCCCGTACAAGATGCGTCAACCCGTAGGACGTCAGGCAACTCTCCTCAGCCGTCTGCGCAGGTTCGTGCCGGCAAAGGGCTTCGACGGAAGCCTGCGAAAGTCGTTCGGTTTCCGCAAGGCCTGACTTGCGGAGAACGCCTCGCCCAACTCAAGTCAGCTTGCCTGACCCCGGGGCGAAAGGCGTGGCGTCACGATGCCGCGCTTCAATCCATCGCGCTGCATGGAACGGAGCAGCCTCGTGGTCAAAATCGGGCCCGTGGCACCGTACCGTCGGCGGCCATCCCGAAACTATTCGTGGCGCGTGCGGGGAACCCGACCGGGTTCGGTCGAAAATGCCACGCATTCTTGATCAGAAGCGGATGGCAAATCCCAGCCTGGCGCCGCCGGAGGTCTGGCCGTCTCCCTCGACGTTGACGCGAAGCGCCGCGTCGAGACTCCAGTTGCCGCCGTTGGTGAGTGCCAGGCCGGTGCCGACCGAGCCGAAGACGCCGGAGCCGTCGAGGCCGGAGAAGCCGGTTGTGAGGGCAAGGCTCGGGGTCAGGATCAGATCGTTGTCGAGTACGAACTGGCGGGCCAGCTCCGCCCCGAGGCTCACCCGTAACTGCTCCGCCACAAAGCCGTCGAGGTCGACGATGTCGCCGTTGTCGTTGTCGACATCGTAGTCTCCCACCGTCTCCGACAGGTAGACGGCGCGCAGCTTCGGCGCCAGCGTCGTCGCCGGGTCGAGATACCACTGCCCGGTGAGCGAGGTGTCGAACATCCAGCGCCGGGTGTCGAAGCGGCCGTCCCAGAAGGCGGTGTCGATCTCGTTGGACGAACCGCCGTAAAGCAGACTGGTATCCCAGAACACGCCGTGACCGAGCTCGAACGAGGAATAGGGACCGGCGAGCCAGCCATTGCCGGTCAGCCTCGCATCTTCGCCCGTGGGGTCGCTCATTCGGTCATAGTGGAAGGAGACGCCGACGAGAGCCCGTTCCGTCAGAAGATAGTCCGCCCCGGCGGAGATCATGGCGAAACTGCCCAGGCGGTTGTCGTTTTCCTCGCGGTTATGCATGGTGAGCGAAACGTCCATCCAGATGTTGAAGGGGGACGGCTCGGCATCCGGTCCGCGCTCGATGGCGGTGATCTGCGCCAGACTGGTGGAGAAGCCGAACGTCATGCCATCCGCCGAGGGCGACAGGCGCGTATCTACCGGGCTCCGCCCGGCCTGCATGCGCCGGCGGTCCCGAAGCCCCGGCACCCTGATCGTGTTGGCGATCAGGTTCTGGCGCGTCTGCACGAAGCCGTGGACGAGGCTGTCGATCTCATCGGCGACGGCGACAGGATCGTAACCGAGCGTGTAGACGACGCGCCCCACATTGGAGGAGCCGAGCGAACTGGTCAGCGTGAAGCCGACGGTGACCTGTCCGGAATAGGCCGGGTTGGGCGTGAATTTCAGATAGAAACCCAAGGGACCGGGAGCCCCCGTCTGGGCGAATTCGCCATTGACGATCTGCGCCGTGCCGCCGTTCGGCGGCTCGACGGAGACGATGGCCGCGGAGAGGAACGGGCCGCCCGTCGCCCCGGTCGTCAGGTTCACGTTCGGCGGCGCCGAACCTGGCGGCACGGTCACCTGCTTGTCGGTGACGGTCACCGCCCGCTCGGAGACGGCAAGCGTGTAATTGGCCGAACCCGTGACGTTGTTGGCGTCACGCGCCTGGATCGTGAAGCTGTAATTGCCTTCCGTCCCGGCATCGAGCGGGCCGCTCAGCTCGCCGGTCGAGGCATTCAGCACCATCCCGGCTGGCAGTGTTCCGGAGGCAAGGCTGTATATATAGGGCTCTGTTCCGCCGGAGGCGGTAATCGAGGCGCTGTAGTCTTCGCCCGCCATGGCCGCCGTCAATGCGCCGGCCGCAGGCGAGAGCGTGATGGTCACCGGAGCGGCATCGATCTGCAGGCTGTAGGCGGCCTGCCCGGTATCGCTGTTGGCATCGGTGGCGGTGATGGTGAAGTTCGCCGTGCCGGCGGTGGTGGGCGTTCCGGTGAGGGCACCGTCTGTGGCGAGGCTGAGGCCGTCTGGCAGGGTGCCGGC
>DATGWU010000191.1:0-2921 GCA_035299345.1 Rhizobium sp. | reverse complement strand
TTGACGAGGAGCCCGACCGGGCCGAGAGCGGCATTCGCCGCATCCATCAGGGCGGCCGTCTGCGCGATGTCACGGAAATCGGCGGCGAGCACCGCCGCCCGTGTGCCGTCGCGCCGCAAGTCGTCTGCAAGCGCTTCGGCTTCGTCCATCGAACCGTTGACATGGATGGCGACGGCGAAACCGTGGCGGGCGAGATCCTCGACGATTGCGCGGCCAAGTCTTTTTCCCGAACCGGTGACGAGGGCGGTCTTCGCTATGCCTTTTTCCATTTCCGCTCTGCTTTCGACTTCCGATGAACTGCCTCGCATATATGTCGTAACGCTCATTCTTAAATAGGGAATGCAGATTCTTTTCGATATCCTCGCTTGCACTCTACTTGGTAAGACTGAAGTTTAGTTGTGATATTAACGAGTATTAATCGAAATCACATTAAACGTAGTTAACAAAAAGTTTGTTGCGGTTTAGCAACATCTAATTTCCGTCATTTCTGTGCCACAATGAATTCACAATTCGGCTCTTCCAATTCCTCAATTGGCCGCCACATTTACTCTCGGAACGGGCGAGGTAACCCGCTCAATTGTTCATGCCGCCACTTTGAAATGTTCGCCTGCGGCAACGGACTGAAAAGGAGACTAGTATGCGTAAACTCGTTATGATCCTCATGGCAACCGCCGCCGGTGTCGCGACGTTCTCGACCGCCCAGGCCGCCGATGCCGTCGACCAGATCCCCGAGGCTCCTGCCGCGACCGAAAGCTACAGCGCGCCCGTCAGCAACTGGGCCGGTGCCTATGTCGGTGCGACCGCGAACTACGACTGGGGCCGTTTCGGCAGCGGCGATTATGACGCCAAGGGCTTCGGCGGCTCGCTCTACGGTGGCTACAACTTCCAGAACGGCCAGATCGTCTACGGTGCGGAAGCCGACATCGCCTATACCGGCGAAGACGGCGACGCCGGTGCCGGCCTGACCGGTACGCAGGGCGTGAACGGGTCTCTCCGTGGCCGCGTCGGCTACGACATGAACCCCTTCCTGATCTACGGTACCGCCGGTCTCGCACTTTCGAACAACAAGCTCGAAAGCGCCACCGACTCGGATGAAAAGATCGCCGCCGGTTACACCGTCGGTGCCGGTGTCGAAGCCATGGTCACGAGCAACATCACGGCTCGCGTCGAGTATCGCTACACCGACTACCAGTCTCGCGACTTCGACCTCGACGGTGCGACCGTCTCGCGTGGTTTCGACGATCACAGCGTCAAGGTCGGTATCGGCGTCAAGTTCTGATCGCCGGAAGACGACATCACGAGAAAAGCCGGGCCCAGCGCCCGGCTTTTTTTGTTCTGCTTTGCCGTCGTCGGCTATCTATCACGCCTGCGGCTTCAGCTCCGCATAATCCTCGAAACGCTTCTCGAATTTCTGCGGCCAGGCGGCCAGCGCCGTGCGCCCGTCCTCCCACTCGCCGGGGAAGCGGAGCATCAGGTAGCCAATCAGCGCGGCGAGCGAGAAGTGCCCACCATGGAGCGACTTGCCGGTCTTCGGCAGGTGGGCGTTCAGATAATCGAGCCCGCGGCTCACCTTCTGCCATTGCCGGTCGATATAGGGCTGGTGCACGCGCTCCTCCGGACGCTGGCGCCGCTCGTAGACGATCGCGATGAGGCAGTCGGTAATCCCGTCGCAGAGCGCTTCCAGCACCTCTGCCTCGGTGCGCTTGCGGTTCTTGCGGGGGTAGAGACCGCCCTT
Organism: Rhizobium sp.; assembly: GCA_035299345.1. Lineage (GTDB taxonomy): Bacteria > Pseudomonadota > Alphaproteobacteria > Rhizobiales > Rhizobiaceae > Allorhizobium. The sequence continues at coordinate 1,186 of DATGWU010000191.1, read as the reverse complement.
CGAGCGGCGGTCGAGATAGTGCATGATGGCGCGGCTGTCGAAGATCGGCCCGTCGTGATCGGAAAGAAGCGTCGGGATCTTGCCGAGCGGATTGTTGTCGATCAGTTCCGGCGGGTCGTCGTTGGTGGCGACCCGCACCACCTCCGCGTCCATGTCAAGATAGCGAAGCGCCATGCGCACTTTCGAGGAATAGGGCGAGGTGGAGGAGTAGAGGAGTCTCATCGTTCTTCCAGTTCGGTTGTTCAGCGTGCCGGCGGCACCGCGACGGAGGGGAGGGAGCAGGCCTGCGCGTCGATCTCGGGACAGTCGCGGAAAGCGAGTTGCGGTGTCAGGCAGACGCGGATTTCGGAAAGCTTGCCGCGTTCGCAGGTGACCGCCAGCGCCTGCCGCGTCATGCCGGCATTGGCTCTGGTGAACTGCGTCTCGATCGCATCGACGTCGGCGGTCGTCGTGCGTTCGGCATTGCGCAGACTGTCGGGAATGCGGACGCGCTCATAGGCCGCGCGGGTGAGGGCGAAATAGTCCGCCTGAGCGAGCCCGGAGCAGGTGCCGTGCTTGCGCCACTGATGGCCGATCAGCCCCATGCTCGGCATGATGTCGAAGAGCGTGCGTCCGAGCTTGTCCGGCACCCGGCGCGGCTGGTCGCTCGGGCAATCTTCCGGATAACCGCGCTCGTATTGCGGCCAGAGACCGTGCACCACGAGCCCGTAGCGTTTTCCGTCGCCGCACTGGTCCCGGTTGCCGGCGGCCTTGGCGCTTCCACAAAAGGTCGGCGACCAGGAAAGCGCCAGCACATAGAAGTCGAAACCGGAACGCTTCGACGGATCGTCCGCTCCCGCACCGTTCGGAAGGATGATGAGGGCACCGGCGAGAGCCACCGCGCGCAGCGGGTTTAGTTTGGCAGGCAAGCGCATCGGTCAGCGGAGCGATGCGCAGCGGGCGCCGTAGACGTGCCAGGGATCGAGGCCGTCGGTGCAGAACTCGACGGACGAACCGAGACCCGCGAAGCCCCATGTGCTTTCGATGAGATACCAGAGATTGCGGCCGAGGCCGTCGCTGGTGGTGACCGTCGCATGACAGAAGCGCCGCTCGACGCGATGCGTCTCGTCGGTCGGCCGAAAACCGGTTTCGCGGATGATGCCGAAGTCGGCGATCGAGAGATCCATCTGCAGGAACTGCCGGTTGT
>DATGWU010000190.1:0-1609 GCA_035299345.1 Rhizobium sp. | reverse complement strand
GCTCGCCGCCAACACTCTCCGGTTCGAGGCGCAGCGTCGTGACGGCCCTGCGGAACGGGCCGACCTCTACCTGTTGTGGCCGGAAATGTCGGGATATCGCAGTGAGTTGCGTGCGCGCTTCGATGACGTCACGCAATCCGGCGGACTGATCTTCGTACAGCTGTCGCAAAGTACGATGTCGCGCGACATGTCCGGGCGTGTGGAGCCGATCTACAGCCATCTGTTCGACGGACCGGCCGAGACGGGACAGTACGGCCTCACCCTCCACCGTCTAAAATCCGACGCCGGCTACGGAAATGAAGTCCTTCTTACGGCGCCCCGGCCGGACGGACCCGACTTCGCCGTGCGCTGCACGCTGCCCGCCGCCGGCACCCCCGCCAGCAGCGGCGACTGCCAGCGCGACATCCATGTCGGGCGCGACCTCAGCGTCCTCTACCGCTTCTCGAACGGGCTTCTTTCCGACTGGGCGGCGATCGACGATGCCGTGCGCAGCTACATCACTGCACGGATCGATTCAGAGGCACACCTTCCATCGAATTCTTCTAAAATTCCAGAGAAGCCGGCAAGAAATGATTCATTATAAACCTCTTGGTAAGGCTACCGCCGTAAGCTCCGGCGAAATGGTCGCGTTGGGGGAGCGCCCAGTTCGTCCTTGTCAGCATACGAAGAGTTTCGCGGTGAAAAATATCAAGAATTACCACGGCTTGATGTCCATCTTCTCGGCGTCGGCACGCAAGATGTTGATGGTGGCCATGGCTTTCTCGGCACTGTCGTTTGCGTCTTCGGCGCCGGCAAGCGCAGCACCCACCTATGCCGGCATCGTCATCGACGCGAAGACCGGCAAGGTTCTCTACAGCGAGAACGCCGACAGCCTGCGCTATCCGGCGTCGCTCACGAAGATGATGACGCTCTACCTGACGTTCGAAGCGCTCGAATCGGGCAAGATCAGCCTCAACAGCCGCGTTCCGGTCTCCGCCAATGCCGCCGCGGAACCGCCGTCCAAGCTCGGGGTCGGTGCCGGGCGTTCCGTGACTGTCGAGCAGGCGATCCTTGCCCTGGTCACACGCTCCGCCAACGATATCGCAACGGCTCTCGGCGAGTATCTCGGCGGATCCGAAGCCCACTTTGCCAAGATGATGACGGCGAAAGCCCGCAGCCTCGGCATGAGTAAGACGACCTATCGCAATGCCAACGGCCTGCCGAACACCGCGCAAATGACCACGGCGCACGACCAGGCACGCCTCGGCATCGCGCTGCGTCAGCATTTCCCGCAGTACTACGGATATTTTTCGACGCGCAGCTTCAAGTTCGGCAGGCAGGTCATCGGCAATCACAACCGCCTCCTCGGTGCGGTTCGCGGCGTCGACGGCATCAAGACCGGCTATACCCGCGCGGCGGGTTTCAACCTGGTGACATCGGCCCAGGCCGACGGCCGCTCCATCGTCGGCGTCGTCATGGGCTCCTCCTCCGGGGGCAAGCGCAACGAGACGATGAAGCAGCTCGTGCTTCGCTATCTTCCGAAGGCATCGCGGTCCGGCAGTGGCGATTTTGTCCTCGCCCGCACTGACACGACGATCGCCCCGGAAGCGCCCGTTGCGGCAGCACCTTC